>JAMOSL010000114.1 GCA_027063105.1 Campylobacteraceae bacterium | reverse complement strand
ATCTCTTTTTAGTTTATATTTTAGTGAGATTATATTTATTTAGAATCATTGTTTTAAATTAAAATTATTATTTATTATTTTATTTAGGTTACACCCCTTCCAGCTCTTTAGATTCTTCTTCCAAGTCTTCTTTTATTTTTGAAATAATATCTTTGTCTTCACAATTATCATTTATCTCCGACAAAGCCTTATTAAGCCCTTTAATTTTATCATTATTGCCATATTTTTTAGCCATTTCTATCTGTTTTTTGACCTCACAAACTTTTTTAGCACAGCCTTTAATAGAAACACATGACTCATCTGCTATAGAAAATGATGTTGCAACTATTGATGATATAGCTATTATAAATAGTCTATATGATATTTTATCTTTCATTGTAATTATCCTTAAAATTATTTTATAAATCAATAATAAATTTTATACCTCTTGATTTTTTTAATGGTGAATCTAAAAAAGTATCCATATCAATTATTTTAATTGATGGATTATCTGAAATAGACGAAGAAGGTTGTGTTATATTACGCCCCATTAGCTTTTGAGCAAGTTGGTATACTGCCATTGCATAATAATCGCTATGATTATATCTTGTTATAGTATAAAAGTTCTTTGTTCCTAGCCATAATTCATCTCGTTTTGACCGTTGTAGTTTTATAATATATACCTCGCCTTTATACTTTGTAACCCTTTTATTTCTTAATTCTCTAAGCTCTATTCTTTTATACCTATGTCTAAATCCTGTTGGCTTAACTGTATATTTCTTATGAAAATATGAAACAGGGATTGCTACCTCTTGACCTTTTCTCCAACCACTTTTTTTTAGATAATGTGCAACACTTCCAATAGCATCAGAATGAGTATTTAAACTTACTTTTCCATTTTTATCAAAATCTATAGCTAACTTTTTATAGTTTGTTGGCATAAATTGACCCAAACCAATAGCTCCAGCATATGAACCTTTTACTACTCTAGGATTTACCTTCTGTTCATAGGTCATAATTAAAAAGGCTCTTAACTCTTTTTTAAAAAAATTATTTCTTCTATTGGGTTCAAATGATAAAGTGGATAGAGTATCAAATACGGGATATTTACCTGTATTCGCACCATAGTAACTCTCTATTCCTATAATAGCAGTTATATATTGAGCAGGTACACCATATTTTTTATATGCCTTAGCCAAAGTCTTTTTATATTTTTTCATATATACTCGACCTCTTTTGACTCTTGATGATTTAAGAATATTGAATGAATATCTATCCCAAGAACCTGTCTCAAGACATCTAGTGCTACATTTTTTGACTCCTCTTCCTTTTCTCCTTTTTTCAGGTAAAGGTTTAATATCTTTATTATAAAAAGATAATGCTGTCTGTTGGTATTTTACATTCTCAAAGAGTTTATTTAAATACTCTTTTGATATATTTACATCTTTATTCAAATTATCAATAAATGTATTTACCTCTGGTTTAAGAAGGTAATTTTCTGCATTTATATTTGTAATTATTAAAAAATATATTGTAAATATACATATAAGCCTCATAAGATACTCCTAACGGTATAACCAATAAAATAGACTAGGTATATTTTCTATTCCTAAATAAAAATAGTTATTATCCTCAAGTCCTCCATGCCGTCTGACATAAGTAAATCTAAATATATCCAAAACATCTACATATAAATTGAGACCATAAGCTGTCTCCTTATCATAAAATGAATCTTCTATATTTCCAAATCCACTTAGACCACCACCTAATTTAATCGTATCACCCAACTTCTTGAAAACATTAATATCAGCTCTAACAAAATCACCTTCTGTATCATTAAAGTTATATGACGGTTTTATCTCAATACCATTAATGTATCCTCTATCTTGCTTCCAATATATTCCATACCCTAAACTAAGTCCACCGTTTACAGTATCAATTGCAAATTCTGATGGCATAAATTTAAGAGCTGTTCTTAAACTCTCTTTATCTTCATCAAAAGGTGCATTAATAGGAAAAAATTCCCATCCCTCTTTATTATTTGTGAATGAGTTACTTGCCCAAGCACCAAAATTCATTGCCGTAGCTACTGATTGATAGTCTGGATAAATCTTAGCTCTATCATTTTCTAGAGTTGTAATACGATTTACTACATAACGAATAGGTTTTTTATACCAATTTTCTGGGCTTTTAGTAGCATAATACAAGAATGAGTTTTTACGATGAGGAAGATATTTTAAATCTAATTTAGATAAAAATTCTTTAAATTTTTCATTAGAATATCTTTTTTTATCTCTCTGTGCTATATCGAATGCATTATATATTGCTTCATATCTATTTTTATTTTTTGGCTTTGGTTTATTAAATTCTTTAGATAAAAAGAATTTATAAGCTGTTAAAGCCTCTCTATTTTTATCTATTTCTAAATATTTAACTAATAAGTTCATAATATCAGGTGTAGATTTGTCTAAATGAAGTTTCTGCTTATGTAAAGATGTTGCCAAATGATAAATTGCATCATATACACCAACATTATAATCATACATTCTAAAATTTCTATCCATAAATGCACCAAAATGCTCTAAGAAACCAGCTGTTATGGGATGATAACGAGATGAAAGTATAAGTTTCATTGATGAATCATTTTTAAAATATTTATTTATAGCTTCGTATAGTTTCATCTGCTGAAAAATCTCAACAGCACTACTAAGTGGAGATGCACTTGATGTTAAAAAACCAACTGGCTTTTCTTCATTTTCCTCTTTTTCTGTCATCTCTTTCTCTTTACGCATATTATTAGGATCCATAAAAACAAATAATTTAGAAGCAGGGTTAAGCTCTGTTGCTAATTGAAGTGGAATATTATCATAAGCTCCACCATCAATAAAATAACTAGAACGAAGTTTATTTTTATATTTATAATATAATTTTACCTGTTGAAATGCACCAGGAAATGCTGAAGAGGCAAATAATACATCTGTAATTTTTTTATAATCTTTTTCAATATTCGGAATAGAGATAAAAAAATCTGTACTAGAAGCCATTTTTCTATTTTCTATTCTAAGTTTACCATTTTTTTCTTTTAAAGTAAACGGTACAGAAAAGTGTTGATTTCTAATCTTAATACCTTGAAACTCTTCTACGATTGGAGTTGCTTTTGTAACAGAAAAACCAATAGGAACTTCACATCCCTTTTTATATATCGGTTTATTCATATGAGCCATTAAATTATCAGCTTTTTTATATAAAGCCTTTCTTGTAAATAATGTACTTTGATTATCTTTATCATGACCTTCTATTATTAAATCTTCTATACCTAAATTTACCCAAGTATCAAAAAATAAGTTATTATCAACACTATTTTTAAGATTAATCTTAGGATTTTGACACCAATATACGGATGCCAAAAGTGCATTAATAGAACCAGCTGATGCTCCTGATATAGAACGGAGAGTTGGATTCAAGTAAGGACTCAACTCTTTCATTTGAGAAAGCATTTTTATAATTGCCCAGTTATAACCAGCTTGATATGCACCTAAACTAACTCCTCCACTAATAGTCATAGAGAAATCAATAGGTTTTCTATTGTTATATTTTTTAGAATAAGAAGCGTCTAATAGAGTTGATAATATTAAAAATATAGATAATAATATTTTTTTCATAATATTATTTTCGTAAGCTCTCTACAAATTTTCTAATTCTACGAATACCTTCACGAATTGTAATCATATCAGTAGCATATGAAAACCTAAAATATCCTTCACTACCAAATCCAATACCAGGAACTACAGCCACTCCTGTTTCTCTCAATAAATCTTTACAAAATTCAATAGAGTCATTACTTACATCTTTAATATTTACAAATAGATAAAAAGCACCTTGTGGTCTAATAACACTAATCCCATTTATATCATTCATAAGGTCATAAGCTTCTACAGATCTACTTTCAAATGCTTTTCTCATATTTTCAATCTCTGCATCAACTTCTCCACTAAGTGCTGTAATCCCTGCTTTTTGAGTAATTGAATTTATATTAGATGTACTTTGGGACTGAAGTTTATTCATAACTGATATGAGTTCATCGTTTGCTGAAGCTAAATATCCAATTCTCCAACCTGTCATAGCTACTGATTTACTTAATCCATTAATTGTAACTGTTCGTTGAAACATATCGGAACTAACACTAGCTGTAGCTGTAAATTCTGTTGTTCCAAATACAAGCTTTTCATACATTTCATCACTAGCAATAATAATATTCGTACCCTTTAAAACCTCTCCAAGTTCTCTTAACTCTTCTCTAGTGTATACAGCACCTGATGGGTTTGATGGAGTTGTTAAAATTAACATTTTTGTTTTAGCTGTAATAGCATCTTTCAACTGCTCAGGTGTGATTTTAAAGTTTGCCATATCATCAGTATGAATAACAACTGGAATACCACCACTATATTTAACTAATTCTGGATATGTAACCCAATATGGAGCAGGAATAATAACCTCATCGCCATCATCTATCAATGCTTGAAAAAGATTGAATAAAGAGTGCTTAGCTCCATTACTAACTATGATTTGACTTGGTTTATAATTTAAATTATTATCTCTTTTAAGTTTTGCACAAACTGCCTCTAATAACTCTGGAATACCTGGAACAGCTGTATATTGAGTAAATCCTGATTTAATTGCTTTTATTGCTGTCTCTTTAATTTTAAGAGGTGTTCCAAAATCTGGCTCTCCAGCAGAGAAACTAAGAATATCTTTACCCTCTTCTTTAAGCTCTCTAGCCATAGTAGTAATAGCGATAGTTAAAGATGGAGATAGTGTTTGAATTCGTTTAGATAGCATAATAGACCTTTTATTTTAGTTTTTATTGATTTATTATACACTTAAATTGGTTATAAATTACTGCTTAATTTATATCCAACCTAATTCAGCAAATATAGGCTCTAAATCCATCCAAAATTGTTTAAAATGATTATTTATATCACTAATTGCCTCTTCTTCATCTCTCCACTCTTCTAGTTTCAACATAATTGCATCTTTATTTTCTTGAACAATAGTATTCGATTCTTGAACCTTTTCAATTACATTATTAATTCTCTCTTCCATAACTAATCCTTTTATTTAAAATATATTTTACAAGTATATCACTTTTATGTTTTATTACCTTGAAGTTGCTATAATACGACAAAAAGGAAAAAAGTATGAAACAAAAAATATCAGAATTTTTAAAAACTGAGTCAGTAGGAGGTATATTATTAATAGTAGCCACCATATTTGCTCTTGTACTTGTAAACTCTCCTTTAGAAGACATATATCACTCATTTTTACATCTACATCTAAGTATAAGTATAGGAGATTATGTTTTAGATAAAAGCCTTTTACATTGGATAAATGATGGTCTTATGGCAATATTCTTTTTGATTGTTGGACTAGAGGTGAAACGAGAAATTATAGATGGTAATTTATCATCTATAAAACAAATAGCACTTCCTGCAATTGGAGCTGTTGGTGGAATGTTAGTTCCTGCCCTATTCTATGTATATTTTAATAATGGAGATGAGGTAGCAATGAGAGGATGGGCTATTCCAACAGCTACAGATATTGCATTTGCTTTGGGAATTTTATCTCTACTTGGAAAAAGAGTACCTCTATCCCTCAAAATATTTCTAATGGCATTAGCAATTATTGATGACTTAGGTGCAATTATTATTATTGCTCTATTTTATACAAGCGAAATATCTATGTTTTCAACTTATGTAGCACTTGCTTCATTGACTCTTCTAATAATATTTAATATACTTGGATATTCAAAAAAATCATTATATTTTGTTGTTGGATTAATATTATGGATAAGTGTATTGAAATCAGGTGTACACGCAACATTAGCAGGTGTAGCATTAGCCTTCACCATACCATTTAAAGCAAAAGATGTAAAAGGTCAAATATTTTCACCTATAAAAGAGATAGAACATGGATTACACCCTTGGATTACATTTTTTATACTACCTCTTTTTGCTTTTGTAAATGCTGGTGTTGACTTAAGAGTAATAGAGTTAAATCAAATGACAAATTCTGTACCATTAGGAATTATGGCAGGTCTATTTTTAGGTAAACAAATTGGTGTATTTGGATTTAGTTTTATTGCTATAAAACTTAAAATAGCAACTCTACCCAAAGGAAGTAATTGGTTGATGCTTTATGGAGTTAGTATCTTAACAGGTATTGGGTTTACAATGAGTCTATTTATTAACTCTTTAGCATTTACAGATGACACACTATTTGCATATACAGATAAACTAGCTATTCTAGTAGCTACATTATTATCTGCTGTAATAGGTTATCTGGTTCTTAGAGTAGCTATATCTAGACAATAAATTATCATTTAGATGCTAATAGTTTATTAACTCTTCGACCCCATTTAAATCTAGCCTTATAAAAACTTTGATTAAGGCTAGAGATTACAACCTCTTTATTCGCTGAACTGGCATGTATAAAATTATTATCTCCTAGATATATTCCAACATGAGTTATATATCCTTTTTTTTCTTTTGAAGTATCAAAGAATATTAAATCACCCTCTTTAAGCTCTTTTCTAACTACTTTTATTCCAACTTCCCCTTGCATAATAGATGTTCGAGGAATACTTATACCATTTTTTCTACAAACAAATGATGTAAATCCAGAACAATCAAATTTAGCAGGTCCAATAGCACCCCAAACATAAGATTTTCCTAAATGTTCTTTTGCCTCTTTTAATAGTGGTGAAATATTCTTTATGTTTGCTAGTAAAATTTCTAGCTTAATTGTCTGATCTGGAATTTTTAAAGTACTTCCAATAATAAGTGATTTACTACTTTTAATATGATTAAATTTTTTTATTTTTTTAATAGATATATTATATCTACTTGAGACCGATGCTAAATCATCACCTAACTTGACTTTATAGGTGTCATTACTAACTCCTTTAAGATTAACTGATATAGATTTTGATGGATTTAGTAACATAGATTTAAGAGGATGATAGGTATTTTTTGCTGTGACAATGCTACTCATAAGTAGGGTAGGAATAATTAATCGTTTCATAATATGACCCTTTGTTCTAAAATTTATATATATAATAACATATAAAACTAAATTTGACTATAATTATACTATGAAATATGCTTGTATAGATGTAGGATTAAAAAGAATTGGTTTGGCATTATGCCTTGATGAGGAAATTGTAATGCCTCAAGTTGCAATTTTAAGAAAGAATAGAAAACAAGCTTCCAAAGAAGTAAAAGAATTTATTATTGATTGGAAAATAGAAACGCTAATTGTTGGACTTCCCAAAGATGGTTCAAGCTCAGAAGAGATGGAGAGAAGAATTAAACATTTTGTATCTCTTATAGAGGCTGATATACCTGTTATTTATCAAGATGAACAAGGAAGTAGTTTTGAAGCAAAAGAGATAATGAAAGGTAAGATTAAATATAAAAGAGATGGGAGACTAGACTCAATAGCCTCCAAAATTATACTGGAGAGATTTTTAGATAGAGTCCATTAGCTGATATTATCTATCTTATCTTGAAGAATATCTTGATTATCTTTAAAATTCTTTTGTATTTTATTTATATATATTAACTTTCTAAATAATTTATATAGAAGAATCAAACCAAATAAACCTAAGATGATAATAAAAAATGTTTTTGCTGTAAAACTATCTTCTACTCTATTTTTAATATCTACGATATTCTTTTCTACAGAAGATACCACAAATATATCATTAAAAGTTGGTTTCAATAATATAATTAGTGACTTAAGAACCATAGTATCATTTATATCAGATATTGATATAGCATAATTATCTCCAAATTGATCTTTTAAATAGTTTAGATGATAATTATTCTTCAAATTAGATAGTTCTTTATTATCCAAAAATATCTTTTCTAATTTTTTAATATTATTATTTACAACTGTTTCTTCTTTTGTTACACCAAATATAATCATTTCAGCATAAGATTTAGATAAAACCAAGAATATAAATAAAATTAAAAATTTGATATTTTTCATCCTTCGCTCATATATTCTTTTATTGTCTCAACTAAAGATTGCAACTCTTTATCATAAGATTCTACAAATTTAGGAATTAAATGTACATTATTATATAGAAATTGTTTATGCATTGTATCTACTAATTCAAACATCTTATATGCACCAATCGTACTAGTAAGACCTTTCATATCAAGACATAACCTCTTAACATGTTCATATCTACTCTCATTAACCCATAATGCTAAAGATTCTCCTGAACCCTTATACGCAGATAAAAATTCATCTAAAACTTCTTTATATAGTTCTTCACTTCCATTAGAATGTCTTATACCTTTTTCAACATCTAATCCATCTATACCACTATATTTTTTTACCTTAGATTTTACTTTTTTTATGGAGTCGACACCATCTTGTTCATTTAAAAATTCTTGTAAAGTTGAGTATAAATAACCAATTTTTAGAGGTTTACGAAGATAGCCATTGCTTCCTACTCTAAATATTTTATTAATATCATTATCTAATGCTAAAGATGTTAAAGCAATAATAGGCACATCATCAAATTTTGTTTGGTTTCTTATTTTTGTTATAGTTTCATATCCATCCATAATTGGCATACTAATATCCATTAAAATTAAATCATATTTATTATTTGCGTCTAAATACTCCAATGCCTCTTCACCATGATTTGCTATTGTAATATTTATTCCTACTTTGGTTAAAATGCTATACATAACCTTTTGGTCAATAATATTATCTTCTACAATTAAAATATTACGCCCTTTAAAATTAATAAAATTATTTGTGGATATATTATCCATTTCAACTAAATTATCAGGTGTTATAACTTTTAATTTTTTAGGTAAAAGTTTATCTGTTTCAGTCTGATTACTATTAAATAAACTTATAATTAATTCATAAACTCTCTCTTGGTTAATAGGCTTTTCTATCCAATCATCAATATAGTCATGAGCAATAAATCGTTTTGTTGAAAATACATTACTTAAATGAACTACTTTTAAATCGTTCTTTTTTCGTATATTTCTAATATTAGTAATATGAGTTTTATCTAATTTATTTATATCTAAAAGAATAATATCATAAGAGGCTAAATTTATACTATCAGAATTAAACTTTTGAGGAGAAACAATATCCACTCTGAAATCAAAATATTGAAACATTTTTTCAATTGCAATTGCAGAACTCTCATTATGTTCATATATCAATATTTTTTTATTTTTGGATATATTAGTAGGTAAC
>JAMOSL010000113.1 GCA_027063105.1 Campylobacteraceae bacterium | reverse complement strand
TTTTTCAATAGTATATTTACCTTTATCTAATTGATTATATTGTTCTCTGATTTTTCTTGCTACATTTGAAGTGTTATAAATTTCCTTAAAATTTTTGACCTCATTTAGTTTCATTAATTTTTTTATACTCTTGAGCTAACTTAACTATTGTTATTTCGGTATCTTTACTCTGTTGTGCCTGATATGCTAGGTAGGCTATTTCAAATCTTATCTCTTCTGTCAGGTCTTGTCTAATCACAAATTTGAGTGGAGTATGGAGTTGTGGTAAATTTAAGTTTTTTTGAGTTTATTGAGTGAGTCTTGATACTTGATACTATTTTTTATTTAAACTGTCTAATGAATTGTGAAGGATGCCCAAAAAAGACTTAATTAACTATTCCTATATTTCATATTTCTAAGGTATTAAAGTTGAAAACTACTCTGGATTATTTTTAAAATTATAGAAAAAATTTAAAAAGATATAGCTTTCTTATATATTGGTTTCTCAACTTTTATATAATAGATAATACTAAATGAAATAATTATCAAAACTATTAAAAACCAACCTATAATTGGACTGAACATAAATAGATTTCGTAACCCACTGAAGTAGAATAGCCAAATAAGAACTAAATGTGATAGATAGATAGTATAAGAGGCATCTCCTAATAATACAAAATATTCTTTTGCTTGATATATTTTAAACTTTTCTAATATTAAAAAAGTCCAGACTAGAGTTAACGCACCAATACCAAAGGATAAAACACGATATAAACCATTTTTTAATTCATGGCTAATTCCGTAATAATAAGAAATTATGGATACTAATATAATTATAGGTAGTATCCATATTTTTATAATTTTATCTTGATATATATATAGTAAAACTCCTGCAAAAAATTCTAATATAAAGTGTGAGTAGAAAAAACTACTTTCTAATATAGTTGTATAGTTTGATAATAGTACAAGGGATAATATAATTAAAAAGAAAATAGGTATAACTCTATTTAGTATCTTTACAGAGAATAAAAATGTAGCTAAAAACAGAAAATAAAAATATAATTCATAGCTCAAAGACCACGATATTGGTAAAACTAATTTGTACATATTAATATCTAAGAGAAAAAATGATTTTATTAGATTTAGACTCTCTAGTTTTAAAGAATCTGTCACATATATTATTAATATCGCCATTATGAAAAATATCCAATATGCTAAATATATTCTAAGGAGTCTATGTTTAAAAAATATTTTTGCACTATTAAAAGTTCTTGGTTTATTAAATGTTGTATATGCCATAATAAATCCACTAATTATAAAAAATATATCAACTCCTAAAAATCCCCATTCTGAAACAGTTGTAATAATTCTTAAATCTCCACCCATAGCTAGATAGTGTGGTAGGAGATGGTGAAATACGACTAATAGTGAGGCTAGACCTCTTAACATCTGTATATTATTTAAAGTTGATTTATTCATTGAGATATTTTATTATATTATTTATATAGTCAGGTTCTAACACGGTACCCTTTTTATACTCTTTAACTCTTTCAGCTGGTGCACCTATATTAAATACCATAATTGGCATATTCATCATTATAATCTCTTGAGTGGTATATGAAAATGTCTCTGGACATATTGATGGTATTAAAAATATATCTATCTTTTCATCTTCAACAATTTTTGGCAAATTTTCTCTTTTATATCTTCCTATGATTTTAAGATTTTTACTAGATAAAGCTCTCGGAGTATCACCAATCAAAGTAATTTTTAGAGTTAAAGATTCGTTATCTATTCTATCTATCAACTCTTCTATAATTCCTGCACCTTTTGCTTCGTTTATAGCTCCTAAGATTCCTATTGTAGTATATTCTTTATCTTCTTCCTTCATATAATTAACTTCTCTTAATGGTTCTATTTTATGTGGAATAATAAGTATCTTATTTATATCTAAAAAATTATAAGCTTTTAACAAAATATTTTTTGATGAGTTTGAGAAACATATAATGCTATTTGATGTATTTAATAACTCTTGAAAGTTTTTACGCCATTTGATAATATCCATATTACCATCACTAAGTGTCTTCCACTCTAAATTACTATTCTTTAAGCAACTATTACACTCTTTAAGATTATTAGGAATATTACAATATTTATTTTCTAAATTCAAAAGCATATAGTTTGGACATATTATGAAATAGTCATGAATAGCTGTAATTACTTTAGGATTATCTCTTTTTACTAACTTTTTAATAAAACCTATTGTATTTTCTATCTCTTTAAATGAAACTAGATTATTTATAAATATCTCTTTGAATTTAACTTTTTCTAAAAATATTTGAACCTCATCAAAACTTTTAATCTCAAAAGCAAAATTGTAATCTTTATAATCAAAATATATAATAAAGCTATTGGTATAATAATTGTATATTAATTGAAGTAACTTTTTATTCTCTTTTTTATATATCTCTACTAAATCATCAGAGTATATATTAGAACCTCCACCCAATGCCTGATTTATAATTAGATGAACTCCATCTTGACTTGAAGAGGCAATAATTATTAAAATATTTCGTAAATCTTTATGGATATCCAATTTAATATAATCTTGTACTTCTCTATCATAATTTGGATGTTTATGAAGAAGTTTTATAGAGTTCTCTTTTATTAATTTTTTCTTGTCTTCAATAGAGAATGAACCACCATGTTTATGATATACAAAAAGATTAGGAACTATTAAATTCTTATATCCGTTATTAATAGCTCTTTGACACCAATCATTTTCTTCTCCATAGCCTCTACCAAATTCATCTTCTAAAAAGAATCCAATATCTTTAGTTAGATTATAATTAATACCCATACAAAATCCTACTCCTGTTGGAGCTTCAGCATAAAAGTTACTGGCATTTATCTCTCTAAATGATTTATCTAACTCATTCAAATTCATGCCTTCAAATATATCATTATCTAAAATAAAATTTGGAAAACTTGCAATTTGTCCAGAGTTTGTAAATGGAGTTGTTGATGCAACTTTATCCATCTTTAATATAGGATATATAACTCTCTCTAACCAAAATTCTGGAACTTCTGTATCTGTATTTAAAATTAGAAAATGATTTTTGGTATAACTATATGCTTCGTTAACACTTTTTACAAATCCTAAATTCTCTTTATGCTCTATAAATATATGATTCTTATGCTTCTGTAATCTCTTTAGTAAATATGGTTTAACCATTTTATCAGGACTACAGTCATCTATAACTATTAATCTATGGGCTGATGAGGTGTTACTCTCCAAACTGTTGAATAGGGACTCCAAAAACTCCAATCCATTATATACAGGGATAATAATATCAATAGATATATTAATTTTATACTTTTCTATAATAAAATCAGTAAAATATTCTTTGGGCGATATCTTTACGACTTCTTTACCTATTTCATTATTTTGTTGACTCTTCTCTTTTCCTTTAGATAGTAAATATGCTATTTCACCTCTTTTTAGATAAAACCATATCTTTTTTAGAAGCATAGGATTATTCTTTATAATTTGAAATGGCTTTAGAATGTTCAAGTTACTCTCCACAAACTACTAAAAATGAGTTAGCAAAAAATGGAAACTGTTTATTTTTAATAATTCCATCAAATGCTTTAGTTTCATCAAATAAATCATACTTTTCGCTATCAAAATTTGGAGATGGAGCTAACTGTGTATGATGATTTGGTAGATGATTATCACTAAATATTTCTAAAGGCATTTTATAATCTGGATGAGGATAAAAAAACTCTTGATTTATATATCCACTATTCTTCAATAATTCCTCTAGCTCAACTTTTCCAAATGTTCTAACTGCATTATTATTTTCATATCCAGTAATACCATCAAATATTTTGGCTGTATGGTCTTCTAATGCTCCTGCAAAATATTTTAGACCATATCTATTCTCAATAGCAATAATAAGTTTTCCATTAGATTTGAGATATTTTTTAATTTGTTCTAAAAAATCTTGGTATGGGTTATCGGTTTTTGTAAATGCTCCTGCATACTCTAATACACCATTAAGAGTTATATAATCAAATTTTTCATTAAAAATTATATCATTTAGATTTCCGACTATCACTTCTAAATTATCATAATCTTTATGTCGCGTATAATTTATAGTAGCTCTTCTTTTTGATAATTCTACTACTTTAACGCTACTTAATTTGTTACATAAAGCTTCTGTAATAGCTCCACAACCTCCACCAATCTCTAAGCAAGATGAATTTTTTTTGAATGGATACCAATTTATTATATTATGGCGAATAGGTGAAAGGTGATATAAAATAGCCCATCTTGTATCTTTTAGTAACACTTCATGATAATTTTTTTGATTCTTAACTATCTCTAAAAGTTCATCTTCTATATCGCCATCACTATAAAAATCTTCACCACTATAAAAGTCTAAGTTAAATTTTGCACCCATATTTACCTCTAATTTAAATTTGATATATAATAACATAATATTTATTTACATATATGAAATTTAATAACTTAAGCTAATATTTTGGTATTTTGTCTTAGAGTTACTTAAAATAAGGAATAAATTATGTTAAGCTCACTCTTTTTATCTAAAAATGAGAAACTTGTAAAAGCTTGGAAATTGGAACATCAAGAGATAGGTGAATTAGCAGGTAAAATAATGGAGTCCTATGATGATAATAATTTAGAGGATGCTAAAAAGTATTTAAATAGTTTAAAATATCTAGTTGTGGAACATCTTATGCAAGAGGATTTAGCTTTTTATAATTTGTTAAAAAAATCAAAAGATCTTGATGTTGACACAATAGAACATATTAGAGATTTTAGAGAAACATTTAAAGGTACAAAAACAGCTCTTATGAATTTTCTTTCTAAATATGCATTAGAAAGTACAAAATTAGATGATAATTTTATAATTGCCTTTAAAGGGCTAGTACGATTGGTAGTAGAGAGAATAAATTATGAAGAGAATAATTTATATCATATATTAGCTAAAGAAAAGTAACTATCTAATATAATTCTTATTAAATTCAAAAAATTAAAAGGAAAACTAATGGGTCTAAACGACAGAGATTATGCACAAGCTGAAGCTTATGAAGGTGAAAATATACACAGTGAGGCTACTATAGCCTTTTTAAAGAAAACATATCAACTACTTGGTGCAAGTATGATAGCTGCTGCTGCTGGAGCTTATGCTACAATGCCGTATGCAGAGACCGTTATTCAATATAAATGGTTTATATTTGGATTTGAACTCTTTATGTTATTTGTTGGGTTAGGAATGACTAGAAATAAACCCGGTTTAAATTTAGCTGCATTATTTGTATTTACATTTGCAACAGGTGTATCTTTAGTACCTCTTTTATCTTATATAATTGGTGCAGGTAATGGAGCAATGATTGGAAATGCATTTTTAATGACATCTGTTCTTTTTGGTTCATTAAGTCTATTTGCAATAAACAGTAAAACAGATTTTTCAAGTTGGGGTAAACCTCTATTTATTATTTTAATAGTAGTTATAATCGCATCATTAATTAATGCTTTTTTACTTCATAGTCCAATAATGCATATTATTATTACAGCAGGTATCCTTCTTTTATTCGGAATATTTACTATTTATGATACTCAAAATATTATCAATGGTGCGTATGAATCAGAAGTTGATGCAGCAGTGTCATTATATCTTGACTTTTTAAATATGTTTACAGCCATTTTACAACTTCTTGGCATAATGAGTGATGACTAACAGTAATCTATCTCAAGCTCACTTAGAAGGGTTTGAAAGATTAATAGATGCGAACCTTAACCGTTTAGGTGAGGGTATTCGTGTCATTGAAGATATAAATCGATATATTCATAATAATAAAATTTTAACTCCTAAATTAAAATCTCTTCGACATAAATTACAAAAAGCTTACTCAATAGATAGATTGACCTATCGAGATATTCAAAATGATATACAAAGAAAAAGTATAGATACTGAACTTATAAGAGCATCTTTAAATGATTTAATTATTGCAAATTTTTCTCGTTCTCAAGAATCTTCACGCGTTTTAGAAGAGTCTTTTAAACTCATTGATATAGAGTTGTCCGAGATGTTTAAATCAATTAGATATGAGCTATATGAGATAGAGAGTATCTATTTTAATGATTAAAAAATAAGTGAGTATTATCAATGAAATATTAGCTACTAAAGATAAGCTATTAACCGAAATATATTTTGATTTACAGATACATTTTCAAGAAAAATATGGAAATGATACTCTTATATTTATAGAAATAGGAAGTTTTTTTGAAATATATGAAGTGAATAATGAAGAGCTAAAGATTGGAAAAGCTAAAGAGGTCGCTGGACTTTTAAATATTCAATTAACTAAGAAGAATAAATCTATAGCTACAAATTCTATGAAAAATCCACTTTTAGCAGGTGTTCCATCTGTATCAATAGAGAGATATTTAGCAAGATTGATAGATATGAAAAAATATACAATAGTTGTCATTAAACAGAAGGGACAACCACCACATATAAAAAGATATATAGCTAATATTATATCTGCTGGAACAAATTTTGAGTATATTAATGAAGCTACAGAGAATAATATTGTATCCCTTTTTATAGATGAGAATCAAGATATTTATTCTGTTGGATATGCAGGTATAGATGTATCTACAGGTAAGAGTATTACAAATGAAATTCACTCAACAAGAGATGATAAAAGTTATGCACTTGATGAGGCTTTTAATCTACTTCAGAGTTATAATACAAGTGAAGTTATAGTTACTCTTGGTAATAAGAATATGGATTTAGAATGGATTAGTAATTATCTTGAACTAAAGAGCAAGAATTTTAAATTAAATACTAAGCATTTTAAAATCTCTTTTCAAAATGAATTATTCAAGAGAACATTTAATATAAACTCATTTCTTTCACCTATTGAATATTTAGATTTGGAAAGATATGCATATACAACTCAAGCCTTATCAATATTACTAGATTTTATTATAGAACATGATGAAACTATTATAGAAAAAATGAGTCGTCCAAAATTTCTGGGAAATAGTAGATATGTTTATATCGGAAACAATGCTACAGAACAGCTATCCGTTATATCAAGAGACCCCTCAGATATGACCCTTTTAAAACTTATAGATAAAACCTCTACAGCATTTGGAAAGAGACTCCTAAAAGAGAGACTTTTAAACCCTATTTGTGATAAATCTATATTAGAAGAGAGATATGATTTAACAGATAGACTATATCCATCTTTGGATAAATTTGAATCGCACTTAAAACAAATTTATGACATTGAGAGACTATCAAGAAGAGTTAAAGTGCAAAAGCTTCATCCAATAGAATTAACATATATTTATGCTTCGCTAGAGGCAACTATGAATCTTATAAATGATGCAAAGAAAGAAAATTTAAATATTGATGATAAACTTTTAGATGATACAAAAGAGATGAAATTAATGTTAGAGAGAACCTTTGACCTTAATATATCAGCTAAGTTTAGAATAGAGCAAATTAATGATAATATATTTTCTTTAGGTGTATATCCAAATATAGATAGTATAGTTGAAGAACAAAATAGAGAATTAGATAAAATAAAATTAGTTAAAGACTATATAGAAACTTTATTTGAGACAGATAAAAAAGGTAAGACAGAATTCTTAATAATAAACTATCTTGATAGCGAAGGGTATTATCTAAGTTTAACAAAAAATCGTTTTACACTTATAGAAAAAACTCTAAAAGAATCATTTATAACTATTGGGAAAAAACATTATTTCTTTAAGGATTTTACATATAAACAGCTAAAAAATAGTGTGAAAATATACTCTAATCTATTTGATGAGGTGACACATAATTATGAAGCAAATCAAGTAAAATTAATTAGTTTGGTGAAACAAAAATATATAGAAGCATTGGATAATATAGATAAACAATTTTCAAGTCTTTTTGATAAATTAATAGAGTTTATTGCAAATATTGATGTGGCTATATCTAATGCTAAATGCACAAAGAGTATGAATCTAACTCGTCCAAAAATAGAAGAAGGTAATTTTTATGAAGCTATTGGATTAAGACATCCTATAATTGAAGCGAATAGTGAAAATGGAATATATATACCAAATGATGTATATCTAGGAGATAATAACCAGACAAAACATAATCATATTACGCTAAATGCAAGTGATGAAGAGAGTGTATATGGAGTTCTTTTATACGGTATTAATTCATCAGGTAAATCATCATTAATGAAGAGTATTGGAATATCTATAATAATGGCTCAAGCTGGTTTTTTTGTTCCTGCAATAGAATTAAGATTTGGAATGTATGATAAATTATTTACTAGAATTGTATCCAAAGATAATCTATATAAAGGCTTATCAACTTTTAGTGTAGAGATGATGGAGTTGAAAAATATATTTAACCGTGCAGATGAGAAGTCTCTGATTTTAGGAGATGAAATCAGTCAAGGAACAGAGACAGAATCAGCTTTAGCAATTGTATCTAGTGCCATATTGCGTTTAATCTCTTTAAAAAGTACTTTTATATTTGCTACTCACTTACATCAATTAAAAAATATATCTCAACTTCAACATCTAAATAATCTTATATTTCTACATTTAGGTATAAAATATAACGAAAAAGATGATAGATTAATTTATAATAGGGTTCTTCAATTAGGAATGGGAGATAGTCTTTATGGTTTAGAATTTGCAAAATCTTTACACATGGATAATGAATTTCTAGCAAATGCTCATAAAATAAGAGCATCTTTAATATCAAATCATAGCGATTTAAAAAATATAAAAGAGCAAAAAAGAAGCAGATACAATAAAGACCTTTTCATGAGCCGATGTGCCTTATGTGGAGAAGGAGTAGATGAAGTCCACCACATAAAAGAACAAAAAGATGCAAATGGAGATGGATATATAGAACATTTCCACAAAAATCATAAATATAATCTTATTCCATTATGTAAAAAACATCATAAAATGGTGCATGATGGAAAAATAATAATATCAGGTTTTATGATGACAAATGAAGGTCTAAAACTACATTATCAGGATAATTCTTAAATTCATCAATCCAAAATCCTACAATTCTTTCAGAGTCTCAGATAAAATAAAATCTAAAACTTTTTAACAGCACCTAATAATTTCTTTTTTATCTCTGAGATTATAGGTGCATGTTTCTTATCACTTTTTTGATAACCATATTTATTAAATAAATTTACTGGTGCTTCTTCAGTTACAACATTAATATTTTTGAATTTATATACAAATTTATAATCTCTTCTTGTAATATCTAAAAGTGTATCAC
>JAMOSL010000112.1 GCA_027063105.1 Campylobacteraceae bacterium | reverse complement strand
ACGAAGAAGATGTTTTGATGCTAATATTCCCATCTCCCCTGCTCCAACAACAACCCCTGTCATTCCTGCAAGATTATCACCCATAATTTCAGAAGCTTGTGCCACTGCTACAGATGCTATTGATATTGGATTTTTAGATATTTTAGTATCATTTCTAACCTCTGCAGCACACTTAACTGCATAAGATATAATCCTATTTAGCTTTCTTCCTGCTGTTCCATTTTCAAGAGATAACTTAAACCCATCTTTTACTTGACCTGTAATTTGAGATTCACCGATAACTAAGGAATCTAGTGATGAAACAACACTAAAAAGATGTCTAATTGCCTCTTCATCATCAACTCTTTGAGCTAATTCATCTAATTTATAGAAATTTATATTACTACTCTGAGAGAATAATCCTAGAATAGCATGGTATGTTGCAAAATTATCTCTTGTGGCTACAACTATTTCTATTCTATTACAGGTAGAAACAATAAAAACTTCATCAATAAAGTCAAAATGTGCTAATCTATCTAACATTATTATTTTTTCGTTATTATCTTTAAATGCCAACTTTTCTCTGGTCTCAAGGTCACACTTCTTATAATTAAAACTAACAACTTGATAATACATTAGAAATCCCTCTCTATCATCTCTTTTGCAATAGCACTTAAAGCAAATTCACCTGCATTTTCCATTAAGGATATAGCTTCGTCTATTAACTTTTTAGCTTCATTATAAGAATATTCTATAATCTTATACTCTTTCATTTTAAGTTTAATCCAAGCCTCATCTTTCGTATTTAATCGTTTTGAATGTAAAGATTTTAATCTATTTTTATCGTCTGTATCTAATTCTTTATATAAATAGATATAAGGTAGTGTTGTTTTCCCCTCAAAAAAATCGTGCATAGCTGGTTTACCCAATGTTTGACTATCAACGGTAATATCCAATATATCATCAATCATTTGGAAAGCTAAACCTAAATTTCTTCCATAAATTTTATATGGAATAGAATCTTTACCTGCTAAAATTGATGCTGACTCTGCACTAGCTTCTATTAATGAAGCCGTTTTTTGATAAATCATCTTTAAATATCTATCTCTATCTGTATTAAATTCTTCAGATAAAGAGACATCTGCTAATTCACCTAAACTTAATTGAACAACTGCATTAGATATTACTTTTGATACTCTTTTATCTATATCATTCAACTCATAAAATCCCTTAGAATATAAAATATCACCAAACATGATAGCTGTTTTATTTCCATAGATTGAATTTATTGATGGTCTATTTCGTCTCATATCAGAATCATCTATAACATCGTCATGAAGCAAACTTGCACCATGTATCATCTCTACAATAGATGCTGTTTTTATAACTCGTAATGAATTACCTGCTATTTTTAGTATTAATTTAGCTCTAAGTCTTTTACCTTTTGCCAATTTATTATACAAATTTAAAATCTCTGGTTCGTTTAAATCTTTTATATAATGTATAATCTGTCTCTCTACTGAATTTAACACAATGATTACCTACTCACACTGAGTTACAATATTACCTACCAGCTCAATAAAAAGAGAATTTGTTCTAGCCTCTAATTCAGGGTCAATTACCATAGATTTTAGAAGTCGTTCATGCTCATCTTCTAAACCTTTCTCCTCCATAATTTTCTCTGCTATTGCTAATCTATTAAGCATTTTTTCTAATTCCATCTCAACTATATTCTGATTAGCTGATTTTGAAATACTAAAATAATTACTTTTTGGGGTACCTACTAAATAATCATCTTCATCATTAAATATATTCATTTTTAATCCTACTTTTTTCTATTAATTTTTAAAAAAGTTATTATAACTAAAAAACTTTATAAATCATAATCATATATTTTTTTAGTATAATACCCTTAAATTAAGTTCAAGGAGTAAATTAATGAGAAACAGTTTTTTAAAAATAACATTAAGTTTAATCACTATGATATCATTATCTTATGGTGAAAAGAAAATACCTAATAAACCACAAGACACAACCTTTAGTCCAGTATGGGAAGTTGCTTATGGTGGGAATGATACAGATAAAGCTGTTGGAACTGTAGCATTAGAAAATGGAGATATTGCAGTTGTAGGAACTTGTAAATCTTTTGAGGCAAAGCAGAGTGATATATGTGTAACAAGAGTAAATAGTGATGGAAAGACTATATGGCGTAAAATGCTAGGTGGTAAAAATACTGAAGAGGCTTCAGGAATTACAAGAGCTAGTGATGGAAATATTTTAGTAACAGGAACTAGTCGATCTTTCAGTAAAGGCAGAGATAGAGATATTTATGTAGCAAAAATTGCTCTTGATGGTCAAGGAATTTGGCAAAATACCTTTGGTGGAATTAGAGCTGAATATGGGAGAGCTGTTGCTGGTACTGATGATGGTGGAGCTTTACTTGTAGGAGAAACAGAATCATTTGGAAATGGATATAAAGATATTTTTATCGTAAAGATTGATAAAAATGGAAATATGCTTTCTGAAACCGTTATGGGTGGAGATAAGGAGGAGCTTGTTCGTGGACTTACTCGTACTTTAGATGGAAGCCTTGTTATGGTTGGTTCAAGAGAAGCTGATAGAGTTGGTGATGGTGATTTCTTTTTGCTAAAAATGAATCAGCGTGGAAAAAAGATATGGTCAAGAACTTATGGTGGGAAATATGAAGATATTTTGAATGCTGTAACCCCAACGCTTGATGGTGGAATAGTGGCAACTGGATATACTCGTTCGTTTGGAAGTATTCAAACAGATTTAAGTGTAATGAAATTCAGTAAAGATGGAAAACTTATTTGGCATAAAATTTATGGATATAAAAGATATGATTTTGCAAATGCCATAACTATGACTAGAGATGGTGATTTTATCATTGCAGGAGCTACAGATTCTATGGGAGAAGGTGTATACGATGTATATGTCTTAGGTCTTCATCAAAATGGTGAACTATTCTGGTCTGGATTATATGGTGGTAGAAATACTGATATAGCTTATGGTGTTACACGAACAAGTGATGGAAGTATAGTTGTTGTCGGTCAAAGCGATAGCAAATCTAATGCAAAAGATTTTTATATGTTAAAGCTCAAAAAAGATGCTAAAGCAAATAAAATTAAAAAATAAGGTATAATTTTTTTATGAAAGCAAGTTTAAAAATATTTTACCAAGACCTTAAAGGGTCTTTTATGGATCTACTTCCAATTATATTAGTTGTTGCATTTTTTCAGATTTTCATAGTACAAGCTATGCCTGAAAATCTTACATCTATTGTGATTGGTCTGTTTATCGTTGCTATTGGATTAGCACTATTTATTAGAGGATTAGAGCTAGGCATATTTCCTGTAGGAGAAAATTTAGCTACAGATTTCGCCAAAAAAGGCTCTCTATTTTGGCTTCTTATTTTTGCTTTTACTATTGGTTTTTCTACAACTGTAGCAGAACCTGCTCTTATTGCTATTGCAGATAAAGCAGCTTTTATTAGTGACGGCAAGATAGATTCATTCTTCTTGCGTATGACAGTTGCATTTTCTGTTGGATTTGCCATTGCATTAGGAACTTTTCGTATTTTAGTAGGTCACCCAATTGCATATTATATTATCTCAGGATATATTCTTGTAGTCACTATGACATTTTTTGCACCTGTAGAAATTATTGGACTAGCTTATGACAGTGGTGGAGTTACTACCTCTACTGTAACTGTTCCACTTGTAGCTGCACTAGGTATAGGTCTTGCTTCTAGCATTAAAGGTCGAAATCCTGCTATTGATGGATTTGGACTTATTGCATTTGCATCACTTATGCCTATGATTTTTGTTCAAGGATATGGTATCTTTGTTTATACTTTTGCCTCTACTGCAGATAAAGTAAAAGAGGTCACTGAAGTAGTTATTGCTAAGGCTGAGGCATCTGTATATACTTTTGATTTAATGAATATACTATTAGAATTATTAAATGTTATTAAAGATGTTGCACCAATTTTATTTGTTATATTCTTTTTCCAATATGCTGTTATTCGTAAACGAGTTCCACATTTAGATAAAATTATAGTTGGTATCATCTTAGTTATTTTAGGTCTATATGCCTTTATTATAGGTTTAGAAATGGGACTTTTCCCTATTGGTGAGTCTATTGCCTATCAATTAACAGCTATGAAAAATAATTTACTTATCTATCTTTTTGCATTTTTAATTGGATTCTCTACTACAATGGCAGAACCAGCCCTACTAGCTATTGCTATTAAAGCTGAAGAGATTAGTGAGGGTAATATTAAACAAACCCCACTAAGAATCATTGTTGCTATAGGTGTTGCTTTTGGTATTGCATTAGGGTCTTACCGTATTGTAGCTGGTGACCCTATCCATTACTATATTATAGTTGGATATATATTTGTAATTATATTAACTTATTTTGCCCCGAAATATATTGTTCCTATTGCTTATGATAGTGGTGGAGTAACTACTTCTACTGTAACTGTACCACTTGTAGCAGCATTAGGTTTGGGTCTTGCAGAGAATATAGAGGGTAGAAATCCACTTATTGATGGATTTGGACTTATTGCCTTTGCATCGCTTTTTCCAATGCTTACGGTAATGGCTTACGGTATATATGCCAATTATCAAAATAAACCTAAGGAGGTTAAATGAAATTTTCAGCACTAGTTGTTATTATTGAAGATAAATACGAAGAAGAAGCCATTAAGGTGGCAAAAGAGGCAGGAGCTGGTGGGGTAACAGTTATCCATGGTCGCTCTATTGGATTAGAAGAGAAAAAAGTCTTTTTTGGATTAACTCTGGAAGAGAATGTATCTCTATTACTCTTTATTCTTCCTATGCGTGTATCTCTAAATGTTATGCGTACAATAAAAGATAAATTTGATTTTCAAAATCAAGAAAATAAAGGAATAGCATTTACTCTTCCTCTTAGCCATATAGCTGGACTCGATATTCAAGAGTTACATAAATTTGAAAATGAAGTGAAAGACTCATTATAAAAAGGACAAATATGTTAGTTAAAGAAATTATGACACCAAAAGATAAATTAATTTTAGTTTCTCCAATGAATACAGTAAGAGACGCTATTAAAAAGATGAGAGAACATAGTGTCCGTTCTGTAATTGTAGAGAAATCAGGAGCTTCAGGAGCTTATGGGATATTGACATTTAAAAACCTATTAGAAACTATTGTTGCAGAAGAGGGAGATATTGACCTTTTAAATGTATATGATATTGCTACAACTCCTGCTATATCTATATCTGCAGAAATAGAAGTTAAATATGCTGCAAGAATGATGGTATCACAAAGTATAAAAAGACTTTTAGTAATTGACAATAATGAACTTCATGGCATATTAGGAATGAGTGATATTATCAATATCCTAATGGATGATATAGATTAAATAAAAGAGAATTTGATGAAATTTATAGAAACAAGAGGCAATGATGGAATTAAAGATAAAAAAGTAAATTTTTCTGATGCAATATTAAGTCCTAGTGCAAGTTTTGGTGGGCTTTATGTTCCAGAAAGTTTGCCGTCAGTAAATTTAGATTTTTTAAAAAAACATATCAATAGCCACTATAAAGAGTTAGCTTTAGACTTTTTAATTGAATTTGATATTGATATTGACGAAAATATTCTAAAAGAGGCATTAAATAGATATGACGATTTTGATGTTCCATCTAATCCGATACCGTTAAAAAAGATAGAAGATGAATGTTTTGTTAGTGAATTATATCATGGGCAAACAAGAGCATTTAAAGATATGGCACTGCAACCATTTGGATATATTTTAAGTAAGTTAGCACAAAGTAGAGATGAAAATTATCTTATTATGGCTGCGACCAGTGGAGATACAGGTCCTGCTACATTAGAAACATTTAAGAATCAACCTAATGTGAAAGTAGCATGTTTATATCCTGAAGGTGGAACAAGTGATGTCCAAAGACTCCAGATGGTAACAGAAGATGCTGATAATGTAAAGGTTATAGGAGTTAAAGGTAATTTTGATGATACTCAAAGTTCTCTAAAATCTCTTCTCTCTTCTCAAGATTTTAAAAATGAATTAGAAGCTAAAAATATAAAACTATCTGCTGCAAATTCTGTTAACTTCGGTCGAATTATTTTTCAAATTATATATCATATTCATAGCTATTTGGAGATGGTTAGAGAAAATAATATTAAAATGGGTGAAGATATATACTTAATTGTGCCTAGTGGAAACTTTGGAAATGCTTTAGGTGGATATTATGCTAAAAAAGCTGGACTTCCTGTAAAAAAGATTTTAATTGCATCTAATATAAATAATATTTTAACTGATTGGATAAATCAAGGAGAATATGATATAAGCAATAGAGAGTTAACTTTAACAGATTCTCCTGCAATGGATATTTTAAAAAGTTCTAATGTTGAAAGAGTCTTATTTGATAAGTTTGGAGCTAATAGAACTAAAGAACTTATGGAAGAACTAGACACAAATAATAAATATAAGCTAACAGATAATGAGTTATCATCTCTTAGAGAAGATTTTGATGCTTGTTATAGTGATGATAATGAGGGTAAAATAGTAATTGCACATTATGCAAAGAATGGTTATATACTTGACCCACATACAGCCACTTGTTTAAAAGCTTATAATTCGTTAAGAAAAGATAAAACACCTGCTATTGTATACTCTACAGCTGAATGGACTAAGTTTAGCTCAACCGTATCATCTGCATTAGAGTATGAAGCTGATGATGATCTCGATGCTTTAACTTGGATGAGTAAAAGCTATGATGCAACTGTTCCTGATATGATTAGTAATCTATTTAATAAAGATATCAAACATACTGTGATTGTTGAAACAAAATCTATAAAGGAGGAGATGTTAAAGTTTTTATAACATCTTTAAAATGAATAGAACTCTTATTATTATACCAATTTTAATAAGTTCATTAAATCAACTATCTGCCAAAAGCAATAAGATAGTTGATTGTAGACTTATTAGTCCTTCCACAACTGAGTGTAAACCATATTCCACAAAATTCTTACGAACTAAAAAGATTATAGACTATGAGAAAAGCACTAAACTAATTATAGTAAAAAATTTACCCTCGCCAATCCCCAAGAAGAGAAAAATAGAAATTATAAGTGTAGAAGATATGATAGACAGATATGTTAAAATACATGATCCAATTAGATTTGCAACTCAATATACAAATGAAGAATTAGAAGTTATTGCGAGAATACATCAAAAAGAAGCTAAGGCTAAAGAGTATCCCCTTTATAAAGTTAAAAACGGTGATTCTATATATAAAATTGCCAAAATATATAAAATTACAGCAGATAATATTTTAGAGTGGAATAGCATAAAGAATATATCTATACTTAAAACAAACCAACAAATTATTATACCAATAGATAAGAATGATTTTGTATCTATTACTAAGAAATATAAACAAAAACTTATAAAAATAAAGAAAGAAATTAAAAGAAAAGAAAAATTAGCTTTACAAAGAAAGATTGAGAAGAAAAAAAGATTAGTTTTAAAGAAGAAATTAGCTTTAAAAAAGAAACTAGCTTTAGCAAAAAAGAAGAAAAAAGCTAAACTATATCCAAAAAACAACAAAAGATTACACTATGGAGTAAAGAAAGGTACATACAAAAGAAAACTAAGAGTTATGGCAACGGCCTATACATCTCATAGACAACAAACTGACAGAACACCATTTTTAGCTGCATGGAATAATAAGCTAAGAATTGGAGAAAAAAGTATAGCAGTCTCAAGAGATTTACTTCGCAGATATGGAATTAGAAATAAACAGAGAGTTAAAATTAGTGGATTATCTGGATATTATATCGTTAAAGATAAAATGAATAAAAGGTTTAGAAAAAGAATAGATATTTATATGGGACTAAATAGAAGAAAAGCTCTTAGATGGGGTAGAAAAAATGTTACGATATATTGGTAATGAATAATATGAAAACTGAAATATTTATAGAAGTATTGGATATATTAAAAGATAGAGTTCCAAAAAATAGTCCAAGTAATATTCTAAAAAATAGTTTTCATAGAACACCCTATACAATTTTAATGGCTACACTTCTAAGTCTAAGAACAAAAGATGAAATAACTGCTTCTGTATGTTCTAATCTTTTCTCCATTGCAGATAATCCTTTTGATATATTAAATATTTCTATAGATAAACTAGAGGATATAATTAAACCTACAGGAATGTATCATAAAAAAGCTCAAACGCTCAAAGATGTATCAAAAGAGTTAATAGATAGGTTTGACTCTAAAGTTCCATCAACAAAAGAAGAACTACTTAGTTTAAAAGGTGTAGGGATAAAAACGGCTAACATCGTACTTAATAATGCTTTTAATATTCCAACTATTGCTGTAGATACTCATGTGCATAGAGTCTCAAATATATTAGGCTTAGTCGATACCAAGAATGATAAAGATACTTTAAAGATATTAGAGCAAAATATACCTAAAGAGTATTGGAGTATATTAAATTTTTCTATTGTTAGCTTTGGTCAAACTATATGTCTACCACGCAATCCAAAATGCAATATTTGTCCTATTTATAATTATTGTCCTACTTATGTTGTTTTAAATTCCAACTGATATAATAAATAAACACAATATAAAGGAGAGTTAAAGATGGAAATGAATTATGTGATAGACACATTTTTTACTATATTTGCAATAACATTAATTATTTTAATGGTACCTGGTTTTGCAATGCTTGAAGCTGGATTAGTAAGAAGTAAAAATGTATCTGCTGTTTTAACTGTAAATGTTATGATTTATGCTGTTGCCTCTATGGCATTTTTACTATTTGGATATACATTGGCTTTTGGTAGTTGGGAACATCAAGATAGCATAAGTAAATATGCATTTTTTATGTTTCAAATGGCATTTGTTGGTAAAACCATAAATATTATGAGTGGAGGAGTCAGTGAAAGATCAAGAATATTACCACTAGTTGTATTTACAATAGTTATGGCAGGATTAATATATCCAATAGTTGTTAATATAACTTGGGGAGCTAACTTATTAAAAGATACTATGTTTGATATATCTTCTATGTATGACTTAGCAGGTTCAACAGTTATTCATTCAACAGGTGGTTGGGCATTATTAGCTGCAATTTTGATTATGGGTGCTAGACGAGGAAAATACAAGAATGGAAAAATAAAAGTTATTCCTGCCTCCAATATTCCCTTAGTAACTCTTGGAGCTTTACTTCTTTGGATTGGATGGTTTGGATTTAATGGTGGTAGTGTTGGTGCAATATCAAGCAAAGAGAATGCTGATGCTGTAGCTTTAACTATCATGAATACAAATACTGCTGGATTAGCTGGAGCTATTATTGCATGGATAATTATATATATAAGATATAAAATGTT
>JAMOSL010000111.1 GCA_027063105.1 Campylobacteraceae bacterium | reverse complement strand
AATTTCAGAATGGATTTGCTCATATATTTGCAGGTGGATATAGTGCTGGATATTACAGTTATAAATGGGCAGAGGTTTTAAGTGCTGATGCTTTTTTTGAATGTATTGATAAAACAAATGGATTCAATAAAGAAAAAGCAAAAGGATATAAAGAATTTATATTGTCAAAAGGTGGAAGCCAAGATATGAGTGAACTTTATTATCAGTGGTTAGGTAGAAAAGCTGATGTGAAGAGTTTATTAAAATTATACTCTTTATAGTATAATTCAAAAAATAAAATTAATGAGGATTTATATGAAAAAAAGAGATATTAAAAAGGCTGTACTGGCTTATAGTGGTGGGTTGGATACTAGCATTATTTTAAAGTGGCTTCAAGATGAGTATGGTTGTGAGGTTGTAACTTTTACTGCTGATTTGGGGCAAGGTGAAGAGGTAGCACCAGCTAAAGAGAAGGCTTTGAAATTTGGGATTAAAGAGGAGAATATCTTTATCTTGGATTTGAGAGAGGAGTTTGTAAAAGATTTTGTATTCCCTATGTTTAGAGCTAATACTATATATGAGGGAGAGTATCTTTTAGGAACTTCTATTGCCAGACCTCTTATATCTAAAAAGCAAATTGAGATAGCAAAAGCTACTGGTGCTGATGCTGTTAGTCACGGTGCAACTGGAAAAGGTAATGACCAAGTTAGATTTGAATTAGGTTACCTTAGTCTTGATCCATCTATCGCAGTTATTGCTCCTTGGAGAGAGTGGGATTTAAATTCAAGAACAAAACTTTTAGAGTATGCAAAAGAACATGGTATAGAGATAGCTCAAAATGGTAAGAAATCTCCATATTCAATGGACGCAAATTTACTTCATATATCTTATGAGGGTGAAATACTAGAAGATCCCAATCATGAACCTGAAGAGGATATGTGGTTGTGGTCTGTAAGTCCTGAAAATGCTCCAGACGAAGCAGAATATATTACAATCAAATATACAAATGGTGACCCAGTGGCAATTAATGGTGAAGATATGTCTCCAGCTACTATTTTAGAAGCTTTAAATGCTTATGGAAATAAACACGGTATTGGTAGAATTGATATTGTTGAAAATAGATTTGTTGGAATGAAAGCTAGAGGTTGTTATGAAACTCCAGGTGGAACAATTATGCTCAAAGCACATAGAGCTATTGAGTCTATTACGCTAGATAGAGAAGAGGCACATCTTAAAGACGAACTTATGCCAAAATATGCAAAACTTATTTATAATGGTTTTTGGTGGTCTCCAGAGAGAAAAATGTTACAGTCAGCTATTGATGCAACTCAAGAGAATGTAAATGGTGAAGTAAAACTTAAATTATATAAAGGTAATGTCATGGTTGTTGGAAGAGATTCTGCTGAATCTTTATATAGCCAAGAACACTCTACATTTGAAGAAGATGAAGTTTATAATCAAGCAGATGCCGAGGGATTCATTAGACTTAATGCTTTAAGATTCATTATAGAGGGGAAAAAACAACCACATAGAATTGAGTCTTTAGTCGGTAATTTAGATTCTCTAAAGGTTTAAAATGGAAGTTATTTTTGATGCTACTATAAAAATGAATAAGAATCAGACTGATTGGTATATTGAATTAGAAGATAGTGAAACTGGTGATATTGAAAATTGTGAAACTATTGATATTTTTGAAAAAAAGTTAGAAGATATGTCTGAAAAATATACAGGTAGATTAGATGAAGTTAGATGGTCTAAAGATGAAGATGTTAGTCCATTTTATCTTAATGAAGTTCGTTTAGGTCTTATGGCAATGGAAGAACAAATTAATAAAGAAAAAGAGGATATAGAAGCTCATAATGCAAAACTTTAAATTAAAAGAGCCACCTTTAAATATAGGTGATGAAATATCTTTAAAGTCTTTTGAGATGATAAAAGAGGAGATAGCCAGTTATAAAGGCTACTCCAACTTTAGTGATGAAGAGAAAGCAGTAATTGAAAGATTAATTCATACTACTACCTGTTTTGAGCAAGTTCTTGATAACATATTTTTTACTCCAAATGCTATGTTAAAGCTTAAGTCTCTTTTAGAGAAAGAGGCTAAACTCATTGTAGATACAAATATGATTCGTTCTGGACTTAGTAAATTTTATCTTGATAAGTATAATAATGAGGTTATCTGTTATGTAAATGAGCCTGAAGTTTTTGAAATGGCAAAAGAGAATAACACAACTCGTTCTTATGCAGGAGTAGAATTAGCAATTAAAAAATATAGTGATAAACCTATGATTTTAGCATGTGGAAATGCCCCAACATTTATATATGCTACTATTAACACTTTAATAAAAGAGAATGTAAACTTAGACAATGTAATGTTATTACTTTTCCCTGTTGGATTTGTTAATGTTGTAGAGTCAAAAGAGTATGGAAAAGATTTCTTAGAACGATTTGGAGTAGATGGAATAGTTTTAGAAGGTCGTTATGGAGCATCAACAATGGTCGTAGCTACACTTCATGCTGGATATAGATTAATTAGAGATTATGATACTGAGTTTGGAAAATATAACGGTAAGTAGTCAAATAATAAATAGAGTTTAATCTTCTAAATTAAACTTTATATTTTTATCATCTAATAATTTAATATATCTATCAAAAGTTTCTAATGATAATTTTTTATTATAAGATGCTATTGATATAGATGTTTCTTGCTTTCCATTATTATATTTTGGCAGAGAGGAGAACTCAATTTCTTGAGGCATCTCTTTCATTATATCTATAAATATTGTTTCTCTGCATTTAGCTCTTAGTGTATGACGATAATATATTCTTTTCTCTATGAATAAATCTTTTGCAATTTTAGTAAGCATTGGATGACTCATTTCTGGAAATCCAGGGACAAAAAAGTATTTATCATCTAAAGAAAAAGCAGGCATTCCATTAAATTCATTTTCTATTGACTTTGAACCTTTCGGAAGTTCTGCCATATTAATAGCATGAGGATAAGCTCTATCTCCTAGTTTCTCTTCTATAATTTCTTTAATCTCTTTATGAGTATATAATTTTCCATCTCTTAATGCAATAGCTACACATTTGCGTGTATAATCATCTGGTGTTGAGCCAATTCCACCGAAACTAAAGATTATACTATTTGATTGAGATGCCAAAAACTTAATAGTTTGTACAATGAGAGCAGGATCATCTTCTATAATAAATGAACCAGCTAGTTTTCTTCCATATTTATTTAATAAGTTAGATACAAAATTAAAATGTTTATCTTCTCTTCTCTTATTTAAAATTTCTGTTCCAATAATTAAAGCAAATACCTTTAGTTCACTCACACTTACTCCTCAATATAATTTTTTAGTTTTCTTCCAACTTTAGGATGTTTCAGCTTTTTAATAGCTGATGATTCAATTTGTCTGACTCTCTCTCTGGTTACATTTAACGCTTTACCTATCTCTTCAAGAGTTCTATCGCTTTCATCACTAAGAAGTCCAAAACGCATTCTAACAACAGCTTTTTCTCGTTCATTTAATTGGTCTAAAACCTCATCAATTTGATTATTAAGGTCATCTTTTAGTACACTGTCTGTTGGACTTAGAGTTGTTTTATCTTCAATAAAATCTCCGAATCTTCCATCATCTTCATCTCCGACAGGAGTTTCAAGACTCACAGGCTCTTTTGTTATTTTAATAACATTCTTCACTTTATCAATAGATAGTCCAACTTCTCTTGCAATAGTATCTAAATCAGGCTCTTTACCAGTCTCTTGAAGATATTTTCTCATAATTTTATTGATTCTATTAATAGTCTCAATCATATGAATTGGTATTCTAATTGTTCTCGCTTGATCAGCAATTGCTCGGCTAATTGCTTGTCTAATCCACCAAGTAGCATAAGTTGAGAATTTATAACCTTTTTGATATTCAAATTTATCAACGGCTTTCATTAACCCAATATTTCCCTCTTGAATTAAATCTAAGAAAGGTAGTCCACGATTTGTATATCTTTTTGCTATTGAAACAACCAATCTAAGGTTAGACTTTGCCATTCTAGTTTTAGCTTTTTCACTTTTCTTTTTACCTTGTCTAATTTGATTTAGAATATCTTCAAGTTTTTTAGGGTCAAGGTTAAAACTATTTTTACTTGCTTCTCTAGTTTCAAAAAGTTTTTTAATTTCAACATAAGTGCTAACCATTGTAGTTTCTGGAACAGAATTAGATATTTCTTCTTTATTCATATTAATAATGTTATTTAATATTTTATAATGATTATCTTTTAGGAAATCATTAAAAAGAGGTAGTTTATACTCTAATCTTTTAAGCTCTTTATCGAAAGAGTCATCACTTCTTAAAGCAGTCTCCATAGCTTTAACAAGCTCATTGATTAGTTTGCTTGTTGGTCCCAGTTCCAAAAGAGAATCTTTTAATTGTTCTTTCTTGTACGCAACTTTTAATCTTTCATGAATAATTTTTATTTTATCTTCTTTACTATCTTCAGCTCTTTTAAGGTCATCTCGCTCTTTCATCCACTCTTTTTTAGATTTTTCTAATAGTTTAAAGCTATCTACAACTTGCTTTACTCTTTTATTATCTTTCGGAGGAGCTTTCTCCTTATTACTTTCTTTAGCATCATCTACACTATCATCTACTATATCTTCAAAACTTTTAAATAGCTCTTTAACTCTTCTTTCTCTATTTAAGAGAGGTTCTCTATAGTTGATAATATAATCAATTAGATAAGGAACAGAGCATATTGCATCAATAATAACATCTTCTCCACTCTCTATCTGTTTACTCAGATGTATCTCTTCCTCTTTTGTAAGTAAAGGTATTTTACCCATTTCTCTAAGGTACATTCTAACAGGACTATCACTCCGACTCCACTCTAATAACTCTTTTTCTTTAGTAAAGTCAAACTCATCTTCATTACTATTATCTGTAAACTTTTTTCTAGCAGCTTCTCTTCTTTTTTTCTCTTTTGCTGTAAGTAATTTTGCATATTCTGAAGCAGATACCATATTAATATTATTAGATAATGATACTTGAGATATTTTTTTTGCTTGAGCAAGGCTTACCTGTTTATTAAATTCTTTTGCAATATTCTCAAAAGTAACTGCGTCACCTTTTTTTGCTGTCTTAAAAAGTTCTTCTACTCTCTTCATTGTCTCTTTTATTGCCATAGCTAAGCCACCCTTATATACTATTTCTAGTTGGTTAATCTTATATATTATATCCAAATATTCTAAATAACTATACTTTTAAGTATTAGTTTTATTGTTTTTTATATATAATTATAAAGAGTATTTGTTTATTTTGGACTTTTTTGCTAAAATAACAAAAATAATCATTAGGGTTTAACCCAAGAAAGGAACATACTTTGCAAGGTAAAGTTTGGAAATTTGGAGAGAATATCGATACAGATTTAATTATCGCAGCTCGTTATTTAAACAGTAGTGAACCTAGTCATTTGGCTAAATATATAATGGAGGATGCAGACCCAGATTTTGTATCTAAAATGAATGAGGGTGACATTATTGTTGCTGGTGAGAATTTTGGTTGTGGTAGTAGTCGTGAACATGCTCCTATCGCACTTAAAGCAGCAGGGATTAGTGCTATTATTGCACCGACTTTTGCAAGAATCTTTTATAGAAATTCGTTTAATATGGGATTACCAATTTTTGAATTACAAGAGGCTTCAGAGATAAAAGAGGGAGATGTAGTTCGAGTTGATATGGATGCTGGAGAGGTTATTAATATTTCACAATCGAAAACTTATAAATTTACTGCTATTCCAGAATTTATGCAGGAGTTAGTAGATGCTGGTGGATTAATACAATTTGCTAAAAATGAAATTGCTAGTCAAAAAAATCAAGGATGATATTATGGGTATGAGTAAAAGCTATAGAATTGGGGTTATTAAGGGTGATGGTATTGGTCCAGAAATTATTGATGAGGCTATAAAGGTTCTTGATGCTGTATCTGTTGCACAAGGTTTTAATCTTAAGTATGAAGAGTTTTTATTAGGTGGTAGTGCTATTGATGCAACAGGTGTTCCTCTTCCTGATGAAACAATTAAAGGTGTTAAAACTTGTGATGCTGTACTTTTTGGTGCTATTGGTGGACCTAAATGGGATAATTTAGAGAGACATTTGAGACCAGAAACTGGACTTTTAGGATTGAGAAAAGAGATGGGTACATTTGCTAATCTAAGACCTGCCACAGTATATGACGAACTTGTTAATGCTTCTACATTAAAAGCATCTGTTATTAAGGGTGTTGATATTATGGTTGTACGAGAATTAACTGGTGGTATATATTTTGGTGAACCAAGAGAATTAAATGAAAATATGGCATTCAATACTATGGTTTATTCAAGAGGTGAGGTAGAAAGAATTGCAAAAGTTGCTTTTGAAATTGCTATGAAGAGAGAGAAAAGAATATGTTCTGTTGATAAAGCAAATGTTTTGGAAGTTAGTCAATTTTGGCGTGAGATAGTTGAAAAAATGTCATTAAATTACCCAGAAGTAGAGTTAACTCATATGTATGTAGATAATGCAGCTATGCAATTAATTAGAAGTCCAAAACAGTTTGATGTTATTTTGACTGGAAATATATTTGGAGATATATTATCTGATGCTGCAAGTATGCTTAGTGGTTCTATTGGATTACTTCCAAGTGCTAGTACAGGTAGAGGTGTTGGATTATTTGAACCAATTCATGGTTCAGCTCCAGATATTGCTGGTCAAGGTATTGCAAATCCTTTAGCAACTATATCAAGTGCTAGTATGATGTTAAGATATGCATTAGAAGAGAATGGTGCATCTGATAAAATCGATGATGCAATTAAAAAGGCTCTTCAAGATGGATATAGAACAGGTGATTTAGGTGATTTTGATGCTAAAGAGATAGTCTCTTGTTCTCAAATGGGCGATATTATCGCTGATTATTCTTCTAAGTAATTGAGAATATTATGTCACAAAAAGCGAGGGTATTAATTGACTGCGAAGATGCAAAGGGATTAGTTTATCTAATCTCTAAAGTCTTTTATGATAGAGGGTTAAATATTGATAATAACCGTGAATTTGTAGATAAAGAGACCAATAGATTTTTTATGCGTACTGTTGTTTCTGGAGATTTTTCTTATGATGAGCTACAAAACGCTTTAATAGAAGTTGTTCCAGAGAATTCTATTATTAAAATAATTGAGCCAAAAGATAAAGATATTATTATTATGGCAACAAAAGAATCTCATTGTTTGGGAGACCTTCTTATTCGGTGGAGTTCTAATGAATTAGATGCTAATATTTTGGCAGTTATAGCTAATCATAAGGATTTAGAGGAACTTACTAGTAAGTTTGATATTCCATTTATACATATTTCAGCAGATAATTTAGAACGAGAAGAACATGAAGATATTATTATGGAAAAGCTTAATGATTTTAATTTTGATTATATAGTTTTAGCTAAATATATGCGTATTCTTAGTTCTAAGTTTGTTTCAAATTACAAAAAGAGAATTATAAATATTCATCATTCTTTTTTACCTGCATTTATAGGAGCAAATCCATATAAACAAGCATATAAAAGAGGGGTTAAAATTATAGGTGCTACTGCTCATTTTGTTACTAATGATTTAGATGAAGGTCCTATTATATATCAAGATGTAATATCAGTTAATCATCGTTTTGAATGGACAGATATGCAAAAAGCTGGAAGAGATGTTGAAAAGATAGTTTTATCAAGAGCATTATCTTTTGTACTTGATGACCGTGTCTTTATCCATGGAAATAAAACGGTTGTATTTTAGGATGATAACATTATGTTTAATATAGTATTAGTAAATCCACAGATACCACCTAACACAGGAACTATTGGTAGATTATGTGTTAATCTTGATGCTACTTTACATTTAATTAAGCCATTAGGTTTTGATATTGATGATAAAGCAGTTAAGAGAGCAGGGTTAGACTATTGGGATAAGTTAGATCTTGTTGTTTGGGAAGATTTAGATAGTTTTTTAGCTGAACACCCAATAGATAATAACACTCATTTAGCAACAACAAAAACTGATAAAATATATTTTAATGCATCATTTAATAGAGGTGATTATATATTATTTGGTTCGGAGACAAAGGGTATAGATGAGAAAGTTCTTTTAGATAATCCAGATAGATGTATAACTATTCCAATGGGTGAAGCTGGAAGAAGTCTTAATTTAGGAGTTAGTGTGGGAGTTGTAACCTATGAAGCACTTCGCCAAAATTATGATGGATTTGAGAAAATCTCTATAACAAATAAACTAGAGGAGTCAGAATGTCAATAGGTGATATTATCTATATAATATCTGCTATCTTATTTGCACTTATAACTTTTATTATTATTAGAAATTATTATCGAAATAAATTTAATGATAAAGGACAAAGAATGGATATGTTAGATGAGTATGAAAAAGATAAAACATAAAACGAGTTAATTTTTAATATGTTATTAAAATATTGAAAAGTATGGTATAATTTTTTATAATAACATAATCAATAAGTAAAAGGACTAAATTTATGAAAAGTACATTAATTAATGCATATTCAATAGAAGATTTAATTGAAGAGATTGATGAGAAGATAGAGGATGGCTTTAATCCGTCATTAGCATTTTTATATATATCAGTAGCTTATGATATACGAAAACTAATTGCAGAATTAAATAAGTATCCATTTTTAATTTTTGGTTCAACAACGGTTGGTGAGGTATTTGCTGATGAAGAGTTTGGAGTTAATGAGAAAGAAGAGAGCATGGTATGTATGCTTGTGGATATAAATCCAAATTCTATGGCATTAAAACTTCTGTCCGTAGATGGTGATGACTATTATGGTGTTGGTTCAACTATTGGTGCTTGGTCAAGAGAACGATTTAATAATACTACTATAATTACAGTAACCTCTGGATTGGCATTTGATAATGATGCTTATGTACAAGGAATATTATCTACAGGTATTGTATACGCATTTGGTGGTTCTGCTGGAGATGATTTAATCCTAAAGGATACATTTGTATTTTCGGGACAAAATTTTAGTAGTCATGGTGTTGTTGCATTAGCATTAGATAACAGTAAAATAGATATTGTTGGTTCAAGAGCTTTTGGTTGGGTTGGTATTGGAAAAGAGAAAATTGTAACAAAAGCAACTAAAAATATAGTCTACGAAATAGATAATAATCCTGCAATTGATTTTTATAAAAGATATTTACTTGTAGATAGTATTGATATGCCACAAACAGGTATAGAGTATCCACTAGAGGTTAAAATGCGTAACGGACAGGTTGTCTTTCGTGCAGTTTTAGATATTAATGACGAGGATGGTTCTCTTATTTTTGCAGGACATGTTGAAGAAAAATCAAGAGTTAGAATATCTGCTCCAGAGGGAAAAGAGATTATAGCCCATGTTGATAGAAGTATTAGAAAAGCTAAAAAAGAAGCTGGTGGTTTTAGTCCAGAGATATCTTTGGTATTCCCTTGTTGTTCTCGAAAGCAAGTCTTAGGTGCATTAACTAATCAAGAGATAGAGGTTGCATATAATGCTTCTGGTTGTCCTATGGTTGGATTTTTTGCGTATGGAGAGATTGGAGCATTTCCTAGT
>JAMOSL010000110.1 GCA_027063105.1 Campylobacteraceae bacterium | reverse complement strand
CGATTGACCCAGGAGTGAGAACATTTGCAACTTGTTATAGTGATAGTGAGGTTATTATTGCTGGAGATAATTTTTCCAAAGAGGTACTTTTCCCACTAATGAAGAGGATTGATAGACTTCTTGGAAAAAGAAAACTTATTGAAAATACTAAGAGAGATGAAGAGCAATGGTATCAAGATAAGATTAGAGGAATTTTGCTAAAACAATTAAATAAGGTAGCTTGAACCTTATACATGACCTCATTTTTGCGAATGTGGCGTATTTAATCAAGAGAGAGATACAACTATAGAGGGAGCGTTGACGATTGGATGGAGATAGATGTTATGAAACCACTTGATGAGTTGGTAAAAGAGTATGTAAGACATTTGGGAAAAGAGAGTTTTTTTGAATTCTACTAAAAAATATAAAAAGTACAAGGTTTAAAATTGAAAAAAAAATGTCCAATATGTAAAAAAGGTAAATCAAGAAGAGTTTGCATCATTAAAGATAATGAAACTATATGCTCGAAGTGCTGTGCCGAAATTAGGGGAAATAGTTGTGTTGGTTGTCAACACTACTCATTAAATCATCAACATGAGTTGTTAAAAGTAAATAAGAGTAGTAATTCAAAATTTATAGCTATATTATCTCCTGAAATTGATGAGGAGGTTGATTTGGCTCTTGAATTATTGGAACAGAATCAGTTTTCTGTTGCAGAGTTGAAGATAAAACAACTTTTAGAGAAATATCCCACTTATCATCAGACCAACTACGCTATGGGTGTGATTGAAATTCAGAATAAAAATTTTGATGAGGCATTAATCTATCTAAATAAGGCTACAGATATATATCCTATTTTTTCAGAAGCTTTTTATAATAAAGCCATAATCTATAAGAAGAAAGAAGATTTAGGAATGATGGCATCTGAGTTTCTCTCTTTAATGAAGATTGAGGATAGTAATAGTGAGTTATATCAAATTGCGAAGAAATTTACAGATATGATAGTAGAAACTTTTGGAAATGTAGCCATAGAGGAGTATATAAAATCTGATGAACTATGCAAAAGGGCTTTTGAGTATTGTGATATTAAAGATTATTCTAAAGCAAAAGAGTATTTTGAAAAATCTATAGTATTTTGTGATAAAATTATCCAAACACATGGAAACTTAGGACTCTGCTGTGCAGCCTTAGGACAGAAAGAGAAGGCATTAGAGCATTTTAATAGATCTTTGGAGATAGACCCACAGTATGAACCATCAATTATTAATAAAAGCTTAATAAATAGCCGAAGTCCCGATGAGTTAAAAGCGTATTTTAGGGATATTAAAAAGATAGAAAATATTCGATATTACAAGGATTATGAGCCAGAAAAAAAGAGTCTTATGAAGAGATTTTTGGAAAAAATAAAGGATAGTATATAATTTTTCCTTGCATAAATATGTAGGTAATTATTAATCTTCAAAAAATCAACCCCATATTCTAGGGGTTATATTGAGTTTTTCGTAACAAATTGGGTTACTTTAGCATTAAAGTCTTAATAATTAATTTTGGTTATGTTTTTTTGAAGTGGTGGCGCCAGACGGAATCGAACCGCCGACACAAGGATTTTCAATCCTTTGCTCTACCAACTGAGCTATGGAGCCACTAATTATTTGAAGTGGCTGAAATTATATCTAAAAAGTCTTATAATAAACTTAAATTAGATGAAAGTTCTAAAAATACTTTTCCTCTCTCTTTATAAGAAGTAAATTGATCAAAACTAGCTGATGCAGGTGATAACAATGCTACCTCACCTATTTGTAATACTTTATCTATATTTTTAATAGCCAAATCTATTGTTTTTGATTCTACAGCATTTATATTATATTCATGAGATAAATCTAAAAGTTTATTATTATTATTTCCTATTGTATAAATAATAATGTCATATAATTTCAACTCTATAAATAAAGGATTTAAATCAACTCCTTTATCATCTCCACCTATAATTAAATGAATAGGACTCTCTTTATAAGCTCTTAATGCTTGAATAGAGGCATCTATATTTGTAGCCTTAGAATCATTTACCCATAATCTTCCCGATTTATCTAACTGCTCTTCTTGACGATGAGCATCTACAACAAAACTATTTATTAAATCGTAATTAACCTCATCAAATATAACTTTTGATACGGCTAATGCTATTAATGCATCTTCTAAAAATGCCGATTTAAAATTTATTTTTCTTATATCTAATTTAAAATAATCTGCCAAAAACTCTACACTATCATATTCAACTATAAAAGCATTAGTTTTAGGAATGTCCAAACCTTTTGGAATTAATGCTAATTCACCCTCTTTCATTGTTAATAGAGGTCTCAATTTATCTTGAGTATACTCTTTTTCTCCTCCATGCCAATCTAAATGATCTGGAGTTATAGGAAGTAGAAGATATATATCTGGTGATGCTGTTTTAGTATGTCGTAGAGTATATGAACTTGTTTCTAAAATCCATAAAGGAGCTTTCTTATCTAAAAGAGCAAGAGGTGTTCCAATATTTCCTCCACTAATAGCACCCCTATCTTCTAATAAATGTGTTATCATTTGAGTAGTTGTCGTTTTACCATTTGTTCCACTGATCCATATTGTTCTCGCTTCTGTTTGAGGCAAGATATAATCATACTCACTGATTAAATTATTAGCTGTTTTAATTAATCTATTCGATGGTTTTAAACTAGGAGTTGTGACCTCTAAACTACTATCTTTTGGCTTGAATAGATTAGATGGCAAGATATAATTTTTCTCATTATCATAATATGCCTCTTTTACATTATCATCAAAAAAGATACATCCACCACCTAAAGATGATGCTATTGCTTTTGTTGTTAGTCCATATCCAAACAGTGTTGGTTTATTATCTATATTTTTCACTATCTAAACTTTAAAGTAATTAATGCCAATATATTAGCTATCAAAGATATTAGCCAAAATCTAACTATAATCTTATTCTCTGCCCACTTCTTTAACTCAAAATGGTGATGAATTGGTGCCATTAAGAAGATTCTTTCACCTCTTAATTTAAAACTAGCCACTTGTAAAATAACTGACATAGTTTCAATTACAAATATAAGCCCAATTAAAATCATTAAAACTTCACTTTTCCCTAAAATTGCTAGGTATGCAAGAATTCCACCTATAGATAAACTTCCTGTATCTCCCATAAATATCTCTGCTGGATGAGAATTGTACCAGAGAAATCCAAGAAGTCCACCTGCGAAACTAGATGCTAAAATTGTAACCTCTCCTACACCTTTAATATTTGGCATAAGAAGATAAGATGAGATGATTGCATGACCTGTAATATATATAATTAATCCTAAAGTGGAAAGTGCAATAACAGATGGAACAGTAGCTAATCCATCTAATCCATCTGTTAAATTTACAGCATTACTTGTACCCAAAAAGATAAGAAGCCAAAATGGTATAGCAAAGTATCCCATATCAAATAAAGGAGTTTTTATAAATGGGATATAAATTTCTGTTGGGAATCCTGCATAAAAAAGCATACTTATCACTAATAATGATACCACAATCTGAAGTGTAAATTTACCTCTAGGGGTTAATCCTTCTAGGTTATCACCAGCTAATACTTTTCCTAAATCATCTTTAAATCCAATTAATCCAAATCCTATAATAGTTACTAATCCTGTAATAATATATATATTACCTAAGTTGGCAGTTAATAATATGGCTACGACTATTGACGATAAAAATATAGCACCACCCATTGTAGGAGTTTTTGCTTTATCATTGTGAGCTGGGATATATTTGCTAATTGGTTGATTAGCATTCTTAGCTATTGCCCAAGCTATATATTTGGGATACAACAATATAGTTAGTATCAAAGAGATAAAAAATCCTATACCTGCACGGACAGTAATATAAGAAAACAGATGAATATCGAAAAGTTGGGATAGTTCATAAAACATTATGTGGTGCTTCTTTCTTGATTTTTAAGTTGTAAATGATATTCTACTATTATTTTAATTAAGGATTGTAAAAATGCCTATACAAAAGACTATATTAGTAATTACGGATGGTATTGGATGTAAACCAGATAGTACATGTAATGCTTTTAAAGATGCGAATAAACCTAACTATGACTATTTAATGACAAATATACCTAAAACGCTTATATCTACACATGGTTTAAGTGTTGGATTGCCTGAAGGACAAATGGGTAATTCTGAAGTTGGACATATGACAATTGGTAGTGGAAGAATTTTATATCAAGATTTGGTAAAAATTTCATTAGCTCTTGAAGATAAAAGTATAGAAGAAAATGGTGCTTTTAATGAGATTATATCTAAAAGTAATAATCTTCATCTAATAGGTCTTCTTAGTGATGGAGGTGTACATTCTCATATTCAACATATCATAGGTATCGCAAAAATATCAGCATCAAAAGGAAAAAGGGTATATTTACATTTAATAACAGATGGAAGAGATGTAAGTCCAACTTCTAGTAAAACTTATATTAAACAGATAGAAAAGATTTGTGATGATAATATATCAATTGCTACAATTGGTGGACGGTTTTATACAATGGATAGAGATAACAGATGGGAGAGAGTTGAGAAAGGATATAAGGCTATTAGTAAAGCTAATCCATCAACTTCTATTTCTCCTTTAGAATATATAGATAGCTCTTATAAAAAAGATGAAACTGATGAATTTATTGAGCCTATGGCATTTAATGGTTATAAAGGTTTGCTAAATGGTGATTCATTAATTGTATTAAACTTCAGAAGTGATAGAGTTAGAGAAATTACAACAGCTTTAGGAGATAAAAATTTTATTGAATTTGAAAGAGATTTTGTATCCTTAAATATTGCAACTATGACAAAATACGATGATAAGTTCTCATATCCAATTTTATTTTCAAAAGATGCACCTAAAAATACATTAGCAGAGATTATCTCAAATGCTGGATTAAAACAATTACATACAGCAGAGACAGAAAAGTATGCACATGTAACATTCTTCTTTAATGGTGGAATAGAGACTCCTATGATTGATGAAAGTAGAGTTTTAATTCCAAGTCCTGATGTAAAAACTTATGATATGAAACCAGAAATGTCTGCTCCTGAAGTTGGAGAAGCTGTTTTAACTGCAATAGATAACGATTATGAATTTATTGTAGTAAATTTTGCAAATGGTGATATGGTTGGACATACAGGAAACTTTGAAGCAGGAAAAAAAGCTGTTAGTGCTGTAGATACAGAGTTAGGTAAAATTATAAAAAAAGCAAAAGATAATAATTATGCACTAATAATAACTTCAGACCATGGCAATTGTGAAGAGATGAAAGATAAAAATGGAAATATGTTAACCAATCATACAGTGGGTGAAGTTTGGTGTTATATATTAGCTGATGAGGTAACAGAATTGAAAGATAATATGGGATTGAATAATATAGCCCCGACGGTATTAAAGATTATGGGGTTAGATATTCCTGAAGAGATGGATAAAGCTCTATTTTGATGAATAAACAATTATGTGGAACAAAAGCTCATAGACACTTTAATCTATAACCTCCAGTAAGACTAGAGGTTATTTGGATTTATATTTATTTAAAATCTTTTTTAAGTTCATCTTCTATATCATCTGGGATAGTTCTTATTTTCATAAAATCTGTCATTGTTAATAGAGGAAGAGATAAAGGAAGATAATACTTAGGATCTAGCATAAATGCTTTACCATCTTTAACCATTGATTGATATGGAAGAAGTTGACTATTTGCTTCTGCATTTACTATACTAAGAAATTTATTATTTGATTCTGACATTTTATGTCCGATAAGTGTTGCACCATTAGGTAATTTCAAACTATAAGCAAATTTTGTTTTATTAATAATTTTTACACTATCAGATAAGTGTATAATATCATTAAAACTAGGCATACCAAACATGAAGTGATAATCTTTTACTTTTGAAAATTTATTAATATCATAAGTAAGATACATATTGCCTAATGCTTTTTGAAGAGATATTTTTGTATTCTTAAATTGACCATATATGAACTTATCTTGAAGATATGATGCACCAAAATATGATGGATTTTGTAAACGCAATTCATCTTTACCATTAACTAAAATATTAATTACAGAGACAAAAGAGTTTGTATTTTTTAGTTCTTCGTTAGTAATAGATACAACTGTTTTACCTTTAAAAATATCATTTATCGCAATAACCTCGAATCCATTGATTCTAAGATTATATATTAGAACTTCAATAGTTTGAGGGTTTGCTACGAAATAGGCACTAATTGTATCAGGTGCTTTGTCAGATATAACCATTTTATTAGTCTTGAACTCTTTTTTAGGAAGTACAACCATATTTTTTGGTTTTTCTATCTTCTTAGGCTCTACTTTTGGAGCAACAACTACTTGAGTTGAAGCTTTTTTAGAAGAACTATTGGACTCTACTACTTCGTTTTTTTTTAACTCATCAATATCTTTTGCCATTGATTTAACAATAGCCTTAAGTTCATTAATTTCTGTAGCTAAATCTCTAGTTGTTGCTACAGCTTTAGCAGATTCGCCACCTGTTCCCTCTTCAACTGTAAATCCTAGCTCTTTAAATGTTTCAACAACATCATCAGCTATTCTCTGCATATATTCTAATTGAGCTTTATCTTTTATACCTGTTGTAGTAATCCAATTCTCAACAGTTGCATATCCAACATGAAGTTCATTTTTACCTTTTGGAATATAAAAGTATACAGAACAAGGAGCAAAAGCACCAGCTTGTGGTTCATTATGATTAAATACTGAATTAGAGAATTGGAAATGACATAAAGATGAAACCCAATAAGCGTCATATTTATCAAAATCTAATTCCATATCATCATATTCAAATTTAAAATCAATAAATCCAGCAATAATAAAGTTATTTTTACCAAAGAGTGAATCATGAGTTATAATAAATTCTTCTACAAATTCTTCAATATCATCAACTCCGTTAAACTTTTTAACCATTTTCAAGAGAGGTTGAGCAGGAAGTTTGGCATCGTATGAAAGAGTTTTAGATACAGTTGGCTTCATTTCCTTTGTAATTAAATCATCAACTTTACTAATCATTGCCTTAAATTTTTTATTGATATTTTCATCTTTTTCACCAATAATATCTATCATAGTATCGCTATCTAAATGACCATACCAAGTAGTATCACCACCTTCTGCATCTGGAAGTTTTTTAAATCCTAAGAGATTAAATGGAGCATAAGCACCAAAATCTGGGTTATGTAATAGAAGCTCTCGTATAGACTCTCTATCCACAATTGTATAAAAATTTAAAAGATCTAAGTTTCTCTCTTTATATTTTTTAAAATAATGAATCTCTATATGTTCATTTTTACCAACAGTGGAATAACCAATTGTATCTAATTTTCTTACCATATCAGTTAATTGTGTTCCTGCTTCACCTTTTGTTCCATGAAGCTCTATAAGAGTACCAGCTTGTGATAAACTGATTGTTAATGCAACTGATGCAATTAGTTTTGAAATAGTTTTAACTTTCATATTCTTCCTTTAATATACTTTTATTTGTTATTAATTAATCCTCTTCGTCTGGCTCATAATCTCCATCAGTTGCTGCTGCATCCATCATTCCATACATTAAATCTCTAACAGTAGTCGCCATTTTCATCATCTCTGGAGGTAAAGGTTTTCCACCATGAAGCATAAGTTCCATAGACATTGTATATAACCATCTATCACCTTTATCATCTTCAACAATTAAAATTCTACAAGGCATAAAAGCACCAAATGCTTCAGAAAAATCTATAAATTGTTCTGCAATAGAAGGAGCACAAAAATGAATTATTCTAATATATCTTTTACCACCTGTTTTGATACTCTCGTTAATAGACATTTTAGAATCACCGACAACTAGGAAATTATTATCGCTAGCCATAGAGTTTAAATTATCGATAACATCTTCAGTAGATACATCATCATTAATTTTCACTTTTCTAACCATAGCTTCAGCACTGTTCCCTGTCTCTAAAACTTTATTAAACATCTCCATATAATAACCCATAGCTTTTGGATCAAGAGAAGAAACTTTACTCATCATACCACCATAAGTAATTCCAGCATATACTACTGCTAAAACAACAATTGCACCTATTGTACTTAAAATATTTTTTACCATTTTTAATTTCCTTTAATAATTTGTATTTTTATTCTTCTAATGCTTCTAATTCATCAAGAGCTTTTTGAAGATGTTTTCCCATTTGTCCATTAAATGCATCCCAATTTTGGTATTCTTTCATTGTTTTAACAACTTCTGGTTTCATTTCATAAGCTTCTATATCTTCATCAAGAGCTTTCTTAGCACCTTCAAGCAATAATTTCATATAATCTAAGAATGGGTCTATTGCCTCATTCATTTTACCAGAAGGTCCATGACCAGGAACATAAAGATTAAGCTCTGGAGCAGATTTTATCTCTTCTAATAATTTAATATTTCCTAAAATACTTGAAGAGTCATCAAATCCACCTAAACGGAGTTTCATTAAGTTATCACCTAAAAATAGAGTTTTACTTTCTGCATGAATAATTAATACATCAGTATCAGTATGAGCTCTTTTTGGGCTATGAATAAAGAATGTTTGCCCATCAATCTCAAGTTTATCTCCATTTTTAATAGAAATAGTTGGATATTCAAACTCTTTTGTACCTTTTAGATTCTTTGATAATCTTTCTAAAATTCCATACCATTTTTCAGCTTCACCAGCTTTACTAGCTTCTATCATTTTCTCTAACGCATATATTTTTACATTAGGATATTTTTCTTTCATTAACTTATTAGCAAACCAATGGTCACCATGTTTATGAGTATCTATAATAGCAATGATTGGTTTTTTAGTTACTTTTTCTAACTCTGCAAAGATTTTTTTACCGACATTATAATTTCCACCTGGGTCAATCATAATAAGACCATGTTCAGCTTCTATGACTGCTGGATTATTCATAAAACCTTCATTTTCTACATTTGGTTCCATTGGTGGTCCATGTAGAATAAATACATTTTGGTTAGCTTTTTTAAACTCAAAATTTCCAAGTTCACCTAGTGTAAATGCATTTGCTGATATACTTAATGCACCTACAACAGCCAATGATAATAGCGTTTTTCTCATTTCATCTCCTATTTTAATTTAATGAACAAAATACTCCAATGAAGTACTTTATTTATAAAATATAAACTTTATCGCCTCTTTTTATAACTCCAGCCTCTACAACTTTTGCGAATACTCCTCTATCATCTTTAAGAAGTTTGGGTAATTTAGAATTTACTTTTGTTAAACTTTTGCATAAAGTACAATTTTGAGTTATTTCTAGTATACTATTTCCAATTTTTATTTTTGAACCAAGAGGGAGAAAGTATGGATTATAATCCATTAATATATTTTCACCTAATGAACCTATTAAAAGTTCTATATTATTATTTTTAGCTAACTCATAACTTTTTATAGTTGAAATTAAAATAGATCTTTGAATATCTTTAGCATAAAACTTATCACCGATTACGCCATACTTATCAACTTTAATTTCATCTAATTTTTCTTTTAAACTATCACCTTTATTTGAAATAAAAAGGTTTAAAATCTTACCACTATCACTATTCATCAAAAAATTCCTCGTCCTTGAAAGCTTCTAAACTCTTTTTAATATACGATTTAGTGCTAATATACTCTAAAATAGTTATTAGTTTTTCTTTATTTCTATAACCCAATTCCCAATAAACTATCTTATCTTTATCTGTATCTATAAAAACGAGTGTGGGAAAGAAATCAATATCTAAAGCTTTAATAAATTTTTTATTACTACCTTCAAAACCTTGATAAGATACTATTTCATCATCATCTCTATTTATATCTAATAAAATAAAATCTTTGTTTATAGTTTTTAATACATCTTTTTCATCTAGCAGGAATGACATTCTTTCACAATAACCACAATTATCCTTATGGATAAATAGGATTATGTGTTTATTCGTTTTATTTGCATCTTTAACACTTTTATCTATATCAAAATCTATTTCTATAGACATTGCAAATACTGGTAATATAAAGATGAGTATCCTTATATATGATAAAATTTTACTCACCTTATTTTTCCTTTTGATTAATCTAACATCTCTAATTCTTCAAATGCAAAGCCAATATTATGAGCATTCAAAATATCATACATAGCTTTATCTTTAAATTCTATCAATTTAACAACTTGATTAATCTCTGTAGCATCAACACCTTCCTCAATTGCTTTAAGAACTCTCTCTTTTGTTAATTTAAAATATAAATTAGCTTCATCCATTGCTCTTGCATCTGTAATAAATCCGTGACCTGGAATTAAAACTTTCCAATCTAATTTCTGCATAATACCTAAAGCTTTTAATTGACCCATAACAGAACCATGTCTTCCAGAAGTAATTCTACCATTCATAACTAAGTCACCTGTAAAAAGAACTTTTCTCTTTGGCATATATATAAATATATCATCACCCGTATGAGCTTTTACGTCCATTGGAATAATTTGGAACTCTTCACCACCAAATGTTAAAAGTGTTGCCTTTTTTGGAGTTTTATCAAGTTTGATAATATGTGTTCCTTTGATTGCATTATCAGGAAGAATATTATACATTCTAGTTTTATCACCATCTTTATAATTTGTATTGATACTTTCTGGACCAATCAACATAGCACCAAATTTCTTTTTAAAGAAGTCATTACCCAACCAATGGTCATCATGCTCATGTGAGTTGACAACAAACTTAACTGGTAAATCTTCAATCTTTTGCATAGCTTCATAAGATTGTTTTGCAAATTGATATGAAGGACCAGTATCCATAGCAAGGTAACCATCATTTGTTTTAATATAACAGCTATTTACCATATATCCAGCATTTTCTTTAGTTGGTTTATCTAATGCACCAAAGAAACACCATACATTTTCAGCTACTTTTTTTGCTTCTACTTTATAATCAAAAGGTGCTTCTTCTTTAGATACAACTTTTTTCTCATCATCTTTCTTAATCGGTGCAGAGACAACAACTGCTGCTTTAATAATATCTCCTACACTTTTATTTTCGCCAATATTTGTAACTATAATATTTATTTTTGAAGCTTTACTTGGAGTAACAGGTTTTACAGGTTCAACTGCTTTTACTACTTTAACTATTGGACTAACAGCTTTTACTGGCTTTACAGCTTCTACTGGTTGAACAACAGCAGGTACTTTAACAGGAATAACTTCTCTTTTTAGTTGTGAAAAGGCTTCTTTTTCTTTTTTTAATTTAATTTTTTCAGCCATTACAGCTTTAGCACCAAGAATTAGTTCGGCTTTTGCTTTTGCTAATCTTTCTTTTTCAAGTAAAAATTTCATTTTCTCTTCAGCAAATTTAATACTCTCTGAAGTCATAGCATTATTTCCGTCGATATGAATATGAATATGTGTATCTTTATTTACATCGATAATTTTTTCTGTTGAAACAGTTGCTTTTTCTGTTTTTACTTCAACTTTAGGTTCGGCTTTTACTTCAACTTTTAAGATTTCAACAGCCACTGCCTTTGCAGGTTCAACTATTTTATCTTTAATATCTACAATAACAGTTTTTGGATAAAGTGTAACACCTTCACTTGCATTTGTTTGTATAGGATTTACTAGAAGTAGTGACGCAGTTACTACAGACATAAGATTAATTTTATTCATTCTATCTCCTTGTGATAATATAGATTTTACAATCCACTACTATTTTATTTTTAAAAATAATACTAAACTGTGTAAGACTCCAACTCAAAAAGAGTTGGAAGATGGATTACTTAATCTTTTTCTTTGCAGATTTAGTATTGCCTTTTAAATCAGTCCAAGTAACTTCTATCTCGTCACCTTTTGCTGCACCTTTGAATGAAAATGAGAATTGAGGATTTTTAGAGATAAATCCACTACCAGATACTTCAAATACAACTTTATCATTAGCTTTTGCTACGATACTTGTAATGAAATTTGGTTCAATTTTCTTCTTTTCTGCCTCTTCTGGACCAGCGTTTATATGCTCTGCTAGTACTTTTACTTTTACTATATCTTTTTTTAGTTTTGCTTTTACTTTCATTTAATTACTCCTTAATTTTATGGTTTATTTAGCTTTTAAATCAATATTTATGGGGTTAAATCAACCTCCACAACCACCTTTAGATACTTCTATTGGTAATACTTTTGAGTAAAATTTACCATTTGTACCTTCAATGATAACAGTTACTTTACCAGTTTGCTTCATTTTAATTTTAACACTATAATCAATGATTCCACCTGCTGCAACAGTCCATACTGCAACTGCTGAACGAGGATTAGCATCTTGGAAAAGTGCTACTGATTTAGCTTGAATATCTGACTTGATTTTGATTGGAATAGCTCCACCATTTTCAGCCAATTTTGGTGCTTTAATATTTACACCTTCTTCAATTGGAGTAATATCTCCGTACATACCTTTTATAGCATCTGCTGGTGTTGTTGCTTTCCATGCATCCGGTTTTGTTCCTCTAAAGTCAATTGCATTTAAAGTTGTTGCTGGAACTAGAGCAGCTGCTGCTAGACCTAAACCTAAAAATTTTCTTCTATCCATCGTAATTTCCTTTCTGTTTATGATGTATCTTTTGGACTTTTATAATGCCAAGAAGATATCCAATTCCTTAGAGAATTTGGATACAAAGGGATTAATCCAAACCCCTTTTATATCTTGACACTAATATTATAAGCTATTTTTACTTAATAATATTATTATTTTACTTACTATTTGAAATCATATAATCAAGAATAAGTTGAATTTGCCACTCTGTTAAATCTTTATTCCCACCTTTTGGAGGCATTCCACCTATACCCTCTATAGTATGAATCATAGTTTTCTGAAGACCTTGTTTTGTTATTTTAGCCCAAGCTTCTGAATCGCCTAATCTAGGTGCACCCATTGTATCTGTTGCATGACATACAGCACAGTTTTTATCATAACCCTCTTTCCCTGGGTGAGAATTTGTTTTTTTAACTTTTGGTAAATTTCTTGTATTATTATATGGAGGTTTGACATCTGTAAGTTCATAATCAATTCCCATTACAGTAGCTTCTACATCTTCCATTCCTGGATCTTTACAATTGCTCATACATCTTTTGCCAACAGCACCATAATTTTTTCCATCAGCAAAGAATTTTCTAACATTTTCAATGCCATCTTTACCATCAATATCAGGATAAAAACCATCTTTATTTGGCATTTCAATTTTTAAGAAATTTTCTTTACTTAATACAAACTCATCATCCATCTCTTGACCATCAACTTTAATTCCATTTGCTGCCAATAGATAAGCAGTTATTGCATAAAGTTCATTATTTGTCAAGCTTTTAGGATGAGCATAAGGCATTGCATCTCTAGTATACCAGATAAGTGTACTAGCTTGTGGCCAATATGTTCCAATAGTTCTTTTTGGTGCATCTTTACCTGGTACTGTTCTCTGATTTGTAAGAGAACTAATATCTCCACCAGTTAATGTTGGATAACCAACCCCACCTGCACCAAAATCACCATGACATACAGCACATAGAGATTCATAAAGCTCATCACCATCTTCAACACTACCTTCACCATCTGGTAGACCTGTACCATCTGGCATAATATCTCTATCCCAAGCTTTTAACTCATTTGCTGTAGGAGTTCTACCATTATTTATTTTTACTTTATCAATATTTTCATTGATTTTATAAGCTGTATAATCTCCATTTACTCTAGGATAAGTCATACCACCATCAAGAGCATCTTTCTTGCCTTCATATCCAAAAGCAGAAACAGAACTTATTAGTATTGCTACCAAACCAGTAGTTATAAGTTTACGATCGTACTTGAACATTGTTAACCTCCCCATTCTCTTTAACTTCCCAAGTACAGATAGCATTTCTATGATAAACACCTTCTACACCGATAATTGCTTTCTCTTGATTAACTGTTGGTTGAACATCATCAGCATCATCCATAGCTCTACTTTGAAGTAATAATGGCTTTCCATCATATTTATATATATAACTGAATCTAGTCCATGCTTTAGGAAGAACTAAACCTTTAAGATTAGCCTCTACCCAATTCTTACCACCATCAAAAGATATATCAACTAATTTAACAGTACCTTTCCCACTCCATGCAAGACCTTCAATTTCTACAATATCACCTTTTTTAAGCTCAGTCCATGGTTTTTCAGGACAAGGAGATGTTATAATTGAATTTACTTCTAATGGATAAAAATGTTGAATTGCTTTACCACTAGGCATAAGAGTTGTATATTTAGAAGTTTCCTCTTTACAATACCATGGTTCATCACCAAACTCTAATCTTTTTAACCATTTTACACATAAGTTAGCTTCCCAACCTGGAAGAAGAAGACGAATAGGATAACCTTGTTCTGCTCTTAAAGCTTCACCATTCATAGCATAAACAATCATTGCATCATCCATAACCTTTTCAACAGGAACAGTTCTACTCATCTCAGAACCATCACCACCCTCTGCCAACATCCACTTAGCTTCAGGTTTAACACCTAAATCAGCAAGAATAGTTTTAAGTCTAACGCCTGTCCATTCAGTACAACTCATCATACCTTTAACAAACTGTAAAGAGTTAAATTGTGGAGCTTTCCATTCAGCAGCACCATTAGAAGGACATTCTAAGAAGTGAATTACACTTTCTCTAGGATACTTTTTTATATCATCCATGGTTAGAACGATAGGTTTATCAATCATTCCATGAATCATAAGTCTATGTTTATTTGGGTCAATATGAGCTACACCATTATGAGTTCTTGTAAAAAAGAGACCATTTGGCGTAATAATTCCATCCATTTCTGCTAATGGACTCAGAGAAATAGCTGCATGCATATCACCTGCTGATGATAATAAACTAGCTGTTCTTCTTACCACATTATGCTCATAAGGTGATGGAAGACCATAAGGATTTTTATTAAGTTCATCCCCTAAAGTTGTTCCCCATGGTGTGTGATGTATAATATTTTCATCATCTGCTAATAATTTAGCTGGTGACAAAACTGTAGTTGCTGCAATAGCACTTATTGAATATGCTGCTGTTTTTCTAAAAAAGTCTCTTCTGCTAGACTGTTCTGTCTCAGGTGTAGAAGTTTTACTTATCTTAGTCATATACCCTCCTTATTTTAATTAGTTTAACTTTTATTAAATAACTACTAAAAGTTACTATGAATTTTGATTGTATTAGAAAACAAGTTAAAATGTCAAGTGGTAGTATAAAAAAATAGCACCAATTGTAATATATTTGTAAAATCTATATAAATTATTACATACAGTAACACTTAATAGGATTAATTATGATAATTATCAATTTAATTCATTAAAAATGGAATATATACAATATGATTTATAATATTATTAAATTTAAATAAATTTGGCTTATTTAAGAACATTCTTATGTGTTACAATAATTCCATCATGGTCTGCTAATAGATGATCTTTATTCCTAAAACATACTCCTCCGAAGTTAAGTTCTATATCTCTTATACCACTATTTATATCATGACTTTTTCGAGAACAAGTACCTAATGCCCAGAGTCCGACTGGAATAGTTCTTGTAATTTGTGTGTCTCTTACAAAACCATTAATTAAAATACCTTTCCAATTATTCTTTTGAGCTAACTTCATAAGATTTTCACCAACTACGGCATAAAACTCTTTATCTACATCAACAACTATTATCTGACCTTTTCCATCTTCCTTTAACATTTTGATAAGATCTGAGTTCTCTTTATTTAGCTTGAGAGTTAATATATTCCCCTCACACTTCTCTAATCCACCATAAGATTTATAGTTATGGTTTAAAACTTGAATATCATCTTTATGTTCATCACAAATATCAGCTGTAAAAAATGGCATAAATACTCCTAAAATATTTTTAAATATTATACAATACCTTAGCCAAAAAAAGCTTCAACTTAATATTATTATAGTTATTGTAAACTATTAAAAAATTGATTACGAATGGATAATTATGCAATTACAAAATATCAAAACACTTAAGAGTGGATTTAGTCTTCTTGAACTTCTAGTTGTTATTTTAATTTTAGGAATTTTGGCAGCATTTGTTGCCCCTAACTTAATTGAAACAGGTGAAAAAGCAAAGAGAGATTTAGTTTGTAGTCAAATGAGTACAACAGAACAAGCATTAGATATGTTTAAGTTAGATAATGGAATGTATCCAGATACTGAAGAGGGACTAAATGCTCTAATATCTAATCCTGATGCAGAAAAGTATCCAAACTATAGAAATAGTCCATATATTAAAAAATTACCAAAAGATTCTTGGCAAAAACCTTTAGCATACTTAAAAGATGAAAATGGATTTGAAATTATTAGTTTTGGAGCAGATAGAAAAGAGGGTGGAACTGAAAATGCTGAAGATATTTTCTTTAGTAAGTGCCATAAATAAATAAGTTTATGTTAGAAAGAAGAGCATTTTCTCTCTTAGAGTTACTCATAGTTATTATGATTATCTCTATCTCGTATATGTTAGTTTTCTCATCTATGCAGAAAGCTTCTACAGAACCAAAAGCTCTTACACCTCTCAATCTTAGAGTATCTCTTTTAGATGGAAATATAACTGGAGATAGAGAGCTTTTTTGTATAAAAAATTCACAAAAATGTTTTATATATCAAAATGATATCGTAATTCCTTATGAATATAAAGTATCACTCAGAAATATACAAGTATATAAAGTGAATAGCGAAGAAAATACATATAAAGTAGATTATGGAAGATTTAAAGATGAAAAAATATCTTTTAGATTTAATATTTATGCAAATGGAAGTAGCAGTCAAATGATTATAGAAAAAGATAATAAATTCTTCTATTTACCTACATTTTTTGGAAAACCTCAAGTTGTATCATCATTAGATGAAGCTAAAGATTTATGGATAAACCCAACTGAACTAATTAAAAATAGTGGAGATTTCTATTGAGAAAAGCATTTACAATTATAGAAGTTATGGTATCGGTTCTTTTAATATCAGTAGTAATTTTAGCTATTATTCAAATGCAAAAACAAACAAAAGATATGGCACTATATTTATCAGATAGAGGGAAAAATGAGCTATCTAATACTCTATTTTTAGATAAAAGTATTTCTAAATATAATAAAGCTGAAAAAGATGCTTATACAATACTTCAAGCTCAAAGCTTTCATATAAATGATGATGAAACGAAAAAGATTTTAAAAAATATATCAAGAAAAATTAATATATCTGATCCTCTTATAATGGGTGATGAACAACTCATTCCTATAAATCTAAACTATATTATGCTAAAAGCACAATATTCTGCTAGATTTATACACTTTGAATTATAATTTTCTACTCTTACGAAGAAAAAGTTTTAAAGATTTATGAGCTTTACTATCCATTTTATAGTCTATATGCCTTAAATACCATAAAAGCTCTTTAGGTGTTACCCCTTTTGCTTTTGCTTCTCTTTTTAATATAGTTTGAGGTATATATATTTTTTGCTTTGAAAATTTATTGGCAATAGCAGTTATCTCTTTACTATAAGAGTTATAACATAATCTTGCAAATACAAATGGTAACCCTGTCTCTTCTTTCCATCGTTGAGCTAAATCTATCCCATTTTCTGGATTATCTAAATGATAACGCAATGCTCTATCACCTATAATAACTTTACCCTTTAATTTTAATACTTTAGCTAATATATTAGAAGATGCAGAAGCTTTATCTATCTCTTCTTTACCCTCTATAACAAAAACACTTTTAACTGCTCCATTTGCTATTATTCCTAAATTGGTACATTTTGATTTAGATGATGTTATGCTAGATATGAATGCACCATTAACTTTTCTTTGTCTAAATGATAAGTTTATACTACTGGGAATATCTCTTTTATATCGAAAGATTTGTTTACTTTGAGTTGTTGGAAGATTTTTTTTGAGAAATATTTGAAAAGGTAAAAGGTTGAGATAACTAATTGAACCAAAGATCAAGATAACTATTCCTTATTGATGAGTTATTAAATGGAGAGAAACGAATCTCTCCATATTTTATATAGAATTATTTAGAGTTTTTTTTGTCTCTAGCTTCTCTTCTTCTTATATTTGCATCTAATGATCTTTTTCTTATTCTTACACTAATTGGTGTAATTTCAACAAGCTCATCATCTTCTATCCACTCCATTGCACTTTCAAGAGAAATTACTCTAGGTGTTACAAGTTTAATAGCATCATCTGCACCACTTGTTCTCATATTTGTTAATGCTTTACCTTTAAGTGGGTTTACATCAAGGTCACCTGGGCGAGAACTCTCTCCAATAACCATTCCTGAATACACCTTATCTTGAGGTTTAATAAACATAGTTCCTCTAGCTTGAAGGTTAAATATTGAGAATGCTACAGCATCACCGTTATCCATAGACACTAATGCTCCTTGTGTTCTACTATCAACAGTTCCTGAGTATGCTCTATATTCTAAATATGAGTGGTTCATAATACCCTCACCCTTTGTATCAGTTAAAAATTCACTTCTAAATCCAATTAATCCTCTTGCAGGAATTTCAAACTCTAATCTTACAGTTCCATCAGGCATAGGAGCAAGAGAAGTCATATTTGCTTTTCTTTTGCCTAGTTTTTCAATTGCAACACCTTGAAACTCTTCTGGAACATCAACTACTAAATGCTCAAATGGCTCCATCTTTACACCATTTTCCTCTTTTGTAACAACTTCAGGTCTTGCAAGTAAAAACTCAAAACCTTCTCTTCTCATATTTTCTGCCAAAATTCCAATTTGAAGCTCTCCACGACCTGAAACTTTAAATGATGCATCACCCATTGGTTCCATTCTCATAGCAATATTTGTCTCCATCTCTTTTGCTAATCGTTCTCTAATTTTATTACTTGTTACATGTTTACCCTCAGTTCCTGCTAATGGTCCATCATTTACAGATATAATAACAGAAAGAGTTGGCTCTTCTACATGCATAGGGTCAAGTGCCACAGGATTAGATGGGTCACAAACAGTATCACCAACATCAATATCATTAAATCCAGCAATTGCTACAATATCACCAGCTTCTGCCTCATCAATATCAAATCGTTCAAGACCTTTAAATCCAATAAGCTTAGAAATTCTACTTTTTGATTTAGCTCCACAAGCTTTTACCAAAAGATACTCATCACCTTTTTTAACTTTACCATTAAATATTCTTGTAATTCCAATTTTTCCTACAAAGTTGTCAGAATCGAGAGTAAATACTTGAGCTTGTGTATTAGCATCAGCAGAACCTTTTGGATATGGCACTTTATCTAAGATAGCTTCAAATAGAGGAGTCATATCTTTATTCTCATCTTCCATTTCCCATTTTGCATAACCATCTCTAGCTGCTGCATATAATACAGGGAATTCAAGTTGCTCTTCATTTGCATCAAGTGCAACTAAAAGGTCAAATACTTCGTCCATTACTCTATCAGGATCAGATCCATCTTTGTCAATTTTATTAATTACAACAACTGGAATTAATCCAAAACCAATAGCTTTTTTCAAAACAAATTTAGTTTGAGGCATTACACCCTCTTGAGCATCTACTAGAAGTAAAACTCCATCAACCATTTTTAAAACTCGTTCAACTTCTCCACCAAAATCGGCATGTCCTGGAGTATCAATAATATTAATCTTATGGTCACCATAAGTAATAGCTGTATTTTTAGAAAGAATTGTAATTCCTCTCTCTTTCTCTATATCATTAGAGTCCATAGCTCTCTCTTGAACCTCTTGGTGTGCTGAATAAGTTCCTGATTGTTGAAGAAGTTGATCAACAAGTGTTGTTTTTCCATGATCAACATGGGCGATTACGGCAATATTTTTGATTTTTTGCATTATTTGTTTCCTATCTTATCATCTTGATGTATTTATTTACGCGATTATATCTAAATAAGTTTAGATTAATGTTTCTTACTATAATTATTATTTAGATATTATTTCTAAAAATAAGGAATTTTATAATGACATTTATACACTTTGACGAATCTATAACTCTAATTAATGAGCTTGAGATAAAAAAATACAAAACTGAAAAACTATATTTATGTGATACTCAAAATTATATTTTAGCAGAAGATATTATAACAGATCACAACTCACCAGAATATCCAACATCAGCTATGGACGGATATGCCTTTGCACATAAGGATATTCATTTAGGAGAACTTTTAATATCTAGCATCAATCCAGCAGGTAGTAGTTTAAATGATAAAATAGAAGATGGAAAATGTATAAAAACATTTACTGGATCACTTATGCCAGAAGGTAGTGATACATTAATCCCAATAGAAAATGTAACTGTTGATAATAATAAGATTATAATTAATAAGCCTGTTCCCAAAGGATTTTCTGTTAGAGCTATAGGAGAAAACTATTCTAAAAATGAAAAATTAATTCCTAAAAATACAAAAATAAACTTTCCAGAAATAGGAGTTATGGCTAGTTTAAATATAGTATCTCCTTTAATATATAGAAAACCAACGGTTTCAATTTTATCTACTGGTAGTGAACTATTAGAACTTGGCCAAACACAAACTAATGATGCACAGATTAGAAGTTCAAACAATTATATCTTAGAAGCAATCGTTAAAAAGTATGATGGTATACCAGTTCAATTAGGTTGTATAAAAGATGATAAAGAGAGTATTACAGATGCTATCTCTAATGCACTAGAACAAAGTGATATAGTTGTAACAACTGGTGGTGTAAGTGTTGGTGATTTTGATTTTGTAAAAGATATTATTTATGAATTAAATTGTGAACTTGTTTTTAAAGGTGTTAGAGTTAAACCAGGTCAACATATAATTTTAGCAAGAAAAGATGACAAATTTATTATTGGACTACCTGGATTTGCTTACTCTTCAACTGTTACAGCTCTCTTATATTTAGTTCCATTAATCTCAAAATTACAAAACTCTCAATCTCCAATGAAAATAGTTAAAGCAAAACTAAAAGAACCATTTATAAAAAGAACTAAAAAAGCAGAATTTACAGCTTGTAATTATACTTTAATCCATGGTAAATACGAGATAGATTTTAATGGTAAAAAAGTTGGTTCTAGTGCAATCTTAACAAATATGCTAGGTTCTATTGCTCTATTAGTTACTACAGAAGACGATAATAGTAAGGATATTGGTGAAGAGGTTAATATAATCATTTTAGATTAATAAATAAAATTATTATCAAATAAGGATATAATCCAAATATTTAAATTAGAAAAGTAGGTATATAGGTGAAAGCATTAGCACTCTTTAGTGGTGGATTAGATAGTATGTTGGCAATAAAACTCATCGTTGAGCAAGGTGTAGAGGTTATCGCCATTCATATTAAAACAGGATTTGGTGGTACAAAAGACATTACAGCACTTATGAGAGAAAGAGCTTTATTAGCAGGAGCTAAACTCGAAATTATAGATGTTAGAGAAGAATATATTCAAAAGATTCTATTTGATCCAGTTTATGGATATGGAAAGAATTTTAATCCTTGTATTGATTGTCATGGATATATGTTTAGAGTAGCTAAAGGGCTAATGGAAAGGTTTGATGCTTCGTTTCTAATTACAGGTGAAGTTATAGGACAACGACCTATGAGTCAAAGAGCTGATGCAATTAAGCAGGTTACAAAACTAGCCGAAGATGAAGATAAACTAATTGTTCGTCCATTGTCTGCAAAACTTATGGATGAAACAACTCCAGAGATTAACGGTTGGATAGATAGAGATAAATTATTAGATATTTCTGGTCGTTCAAGAGAAATGCAGATGAACTTAGTAGATGAGTATGAATGGGAAGATTATGAAAGTCCTGGAGGTGGTTGCTTATTAACCGAAGAACATTTCAGTAGCAGAATTAGAGAATTTATAGAACACGATAATTTAAGTGTTGAGGATATTGACTTATTAAAATTTGGTAGACATTTCAGATTACCAGATGGAGCTAAACTTGTTGTAGGAAGAGACCAAGAAGATAATAAAGGATTAGAATCAATTAAAAGTGATAAGTATATAGCTCTAAAACTTCCAATTGGTGGACCTTTTTCATTATTAAGCACTGACTCTTCTTCCGAAGATAAAAAATTAGCTTCAAAAATAGCAATAACATATACGAGGAGCAGTCCAAACGAGATTTATGAAATAACTCTAAATGAAGATGAAATAATAAAAGTATCGCCATTCCCAGAGAAGAAAGATGCTCAAAAATATTTCTTTAATGTCAAATAAATATAATCTCACTAGAGAGATAGCGACAGTGGGCATTGGAAGCCTTATAAGATGAAGAAATTATTTAATAGTATTTTAAATCCATATATTATCAATAAGTCTTGTATTTCCAATAAAAACTGCGATAAGTATTATGGTATTTCCTATCTCTACTACTTCTAAAGGTTTGAAATCTCTACTTACAATAGATATATACTCTATTTTTATATTATCACATTTGAGAATATTTTTTATCTCTTGTATTATAATATTGCTCTCTTTCTTACCTGATATAATCATTTTCGTAGCATAATATAAAGAAGAAGAGAGTTTTAATGCCTCTTTTTTGTCATCTTCAGATAGATAGGCATTTCTACTACTAAGAGCTAAACCCAAATCATCTCTAACAATATCACATGCTATTATATTACAAGGTATAAAATAATTTTTAACCATTCGAGTAATTAAAACTAACTGTTGAGCATCTTTTTTTCCAAAATATGCATTTGTTGAAGAGGATAAATTAAGTAGCTTCATAACGATTTGTAACATTCCATCAAAATGTTTAGGTCTCCTTTCCCCTTCTAAAATATATCCTCTAATTGCTGGTGCTGAGATATTTAATTCATCATCTTCATACATCTCTCCAATATTTGGCATAAATAGAATATCAACTTTAGCTATTTCACATATTTTTTTATCTGCTTCTTCTCTCTTTGGATAACTATCTAAATCCTCACCCTCTAAAAATTGTGTAGGATTTACAAAAATAGATACTATAACTATATCATTTTCATTTCGTGCTTGTTGGATAAGGGATAAATGACCTTTATGTAATGCACCCATAGTTGGTATAAAGCCTATAGTCCCTTTTAAATTATGTTTTGCCTTCTGTAACTCTTCTATAGTTTCTGCAAGTATCATGAAAGTCTCCTTATTATTAAAAAATTAGATAATATAATAAATTTTATTAATGGATATTGAAATAAAATCCATAGGGTGCGTAACCACACCATAAACATTAACTAAAACCTGATAATTTTGGTAGAATTACAAAAAGATTAAGGAGAGAATAAAAGTGGAAAAAGATAATATTATGGAACAAGTCTATCAAAAATTACAATTAACTCCTATTGAACTATCACAAGAATTAAATGTTTCAACTTCTGCACTTTCTCAATGGAAAACTAGAGGTATACCAAAAGATAAGAAAAGAATAATGGAACTTATGATTGAACTAGATGAAAAAGATAAACTATTAAATACCATTAAAGGATTTTATAGTACGATGGAAAAAATAGTCAGAAGTTAATATATGGGGTCTATTAATTTAGATTTGTCAACTATTTAAGTCAATTTTTAAACAAATATGTATATAATCCCTTCATAAAATAACAATGAATAAGGATTATAAAAATGCAAAACTCTACATAATATCTTAATGCCTAAAAAACATACTTTAAATCTAAATAAATAATAAATATATTTTATAAATTTAACTTCAATAAAAAATAGCGAGGATACTCTATTGTCTTTTTTTTGAGGTTTTTAATGTTTACAGAGAGGATAAAAAATGAATAAATTACTACTTGACGAATCACCACTTATAATTATTCCATCATTAGCAGTTAAGATTGGGTTGAATGAAGCCATCTTTTTACAACAACTTCATTATTGGTTAGAGAGAAGTTCGTTTAATAAAAATGGTCAAAACTGGGTATATAAAACTATGGAAGAGTGGCTTTTAGAGTTTCCTTTTTGGTCAAAAACTACCCTGAAAAGAGTTATAAAATTGCTTAGAGATTTGGATATTTTGAAGGTCGAAAAACTCTCAAAAAGTAGGGTGAATTATTATACGATTGAGTATCAAAAATTAAATATTTCAATGGGTCAATCTGAACCCAATAAAGAGGTCAATTTGAACACATCAATGGCTCAATCTGAACCACAAAATAGGGTCAAAGTGAACCATTCAACAGCTCAATCTGACCCTATCCCTATATATAATGAAAATCAAAGAGAATACACAGAGACTACTACAGAGATTACGACAGATACTTTTAAAGCAAAAACTACTTCATCCAAAAAGATGAGTTGGGAGCAAGTATCAGCAGTTAAACAAGATGAGATTAGAGAGAAGATAAAAGCAATTGAAAATAGAGATATTTTGACACTAGATGAGTTTGAAGATGCACTTATGGCGAAAGGTTATCAGTACGCTAATTTTGTTACAGCATACAAGCTTTGGATTAATAAATCAAAAAGAGAGAATAGACCTAAAAAAGACTTGTTGAGAAATATTCCGACACAATTTGAAATATCAGATAATTGGTAGGTGAAGGTTATGAAAAATATTGCAAAAGGGCTTAATCTAGATTTTTTAGAAAATTTACCAAAAGTTAAATGTATTCAATGTCAAAAAATATATCGTGGATATGAAAATAATTTTATCTGCTTTAGTTGCAAAGAGAGAAATAAAATCATGATAGATATAGCAACTAAAAAAGAGAAAAGAATAAAATATCTTTTGGATAATTCCAATATTCCCAAGAGATATAAACTAGCAAATTTTGAACCTAAAAATCAAATACAAAAAATAGTTTCAGAGTATTTAATTAATAATTTTTATGAAAATAAGACAAGTTCTGATACTCTATTTTTTGGTGCAATCGGAACAGGTAAAACTTATATTTCTTGTGCCTTTGCCAAAGACTTAATTAAAAGAATAGAAAAAAATGTAAAATATATTACAGAATATCGACTACTAAATCTATATTTTCAAAAGGATTATAGATTATTTAAGAATTTTAGAGATGCCGAAATCTTAATTTTAGATGAGATTGGAAAGAGAGAATTAATTGATTGGCAAATGATACAATTAGAAGAGTTATTAAGTTACAGATTTGACGAAATGCTACCAACAATTTATATCACAAACTTAACAGATAGTAACTTTAAAACCTTTTTAGGAGATAGATTAACCGATAGGCTAAGAGAGAGCAATATTCAAAGATTTGCCTTTAATGGAGATAGTTTGAGAGGTAAGTAAGAGATTGAATTGGTGAGTCGGAAAGAAGATATTCCGACTTATTTAATTATATTGGTAAAACTCTAATATTTTCGTCTAATTTTTCTTGTAAAATACTTTCAATTGCAAAAAGTGTTCCTGTTGCAGAACTAGCACAACCATTACAAGCACCTAAATATCTGATATAAATATCAATATGTGCTCCATTCTCTTTAATATCTAGTATTTCCATATCGCCACCATCCATGATAAGCATTTGACGAATATTATCATCTATAACTTTATCAACAGCTTTTAGTTTTTGAACTACTGTCATTTCAACAAATGATACATTAACTCCACTTGCAGAAGCATCAGCAGATTTTGCCATTTTTTCTTTATCATACTCTTCCAGTAAATCTACTAAATATATATCTTTAGCTTCATGTCCACCAGGTCTAATACAAGATTTACAAAATGCTCCAGCTTTAGTATAGTCTGTAATTTGTTCAACAGTTGTTAAATCATTTAATCTAATAACTTCTCTAAGAGTAGATAGAGTTACTCTTGCACATTCACATACTATAACCTCTGTCTCAAAGCTCTCCATATCTACACCCTTATATTGTCCTGCAGCCTTTTTAATAACATCGTAAGCCATTACAGAACAATTTTTAGAGATTACACCATTTTGAATATAATTATGTTCACTATGTTCCACTTCAAGAGTATAAACCATAGCCATATCATTTTCATCAACTTCTATTTTATAATTATTTCTCTCAATAGTTCCCCAATCTCTAGGAGTTAGCTCATGCACTCCATCTATATAAATTTCACTTTCATGTACATGAGAAACTACATCACCATCTGATAAATTCTGAACTTCAACCCACTGAGCATTATTATCCAAAAGTTTATGGTCTTTTGTAAATACAAAAAATGCAGGTATTCCATTTGATTCAGTTTTTAGATAAACTCTAACTAAATAATCTTTTGGAACTTTATAAGAGATAACTCTTTTTATTTTTGTATTTTCTAAACCGTTTTTGGTATAAACAGCAACCTCATCACCCTCTTTTAGCTCTCCAATAGGAACTTTCCCTTTTGGAGTAAGAACAGGCATAAAGTATGGTGAACAATGCATCTTTTGTGGTGGAACGGCAGGAGTATCTGGATTATCTCTCATTGCATGTTCAACATCTATATTTGTAATTTTAACTGCCTCATCAACAGTTTTACCTTTACATAATTCAGCCATTGTATCACTACTCGCAATAGCAGTTCCACAACCAAAGCTTTTAAACTTTGAAAGCATGATTACATCACTTTTAGGATGAACAGCCCAATATAATCTTACTGCGTCCCCACAACTCTCTGCACCAAAGTCAGCAACAATAAGTGTTGCACCCATTTCATCTGCTTGTTCTTGTGTAATCTCACCCATATTTTGTGGGTTATTCATTAAATCTGTTACTTTCTGGCTATACTCATCCCAGATTGTACCACCAATTAAACTATCCATTCCCATAATTTTTCCTTTTTGTTTTTATTTTATTTATGTTTTTATGAGGGTATCTACAAGAGATACCCCTACATTATAATTAATATAGTAGGGGCAATAATCCCTTGTGGTTGCCCTATTTAATGATGATGTGAGTCTAAACCACTCTCATGACCTTCTGGTGCATAAGCATAAGAGCTTGAAATTGCTCTAAGTCTATCCACTGCTTCTAATACAACGCCTAGAGTATAATCTAATTCCTCTTGAGTTGTATATCTACTTAATGAAAATCTAATTGCTGTATGAGCTAAATCATCATCTGCACCTATAGCTTCCATTACAGAGTTTGCCTCTAAATCTTCACTTGCACAGGCACTTCCTGTACTTGCTCCGATTCCTGAACGATTTAAATCCCACAACATAGACTCACCTTCTATTCCTCTAAAAGATATAAGAATAGTATTTGGCGTTCTCTTCTCTCTTGGAGTTACAACAAATGTATCTTTAATTTTTAAGAGTTTATCCTCAAAAGCATCTCTCATCTCTCTAATCTCACACATTTCGTAATCTAAAGAATCTATTGCTTGTTCCATGGCTTTACCCATTCCTACAATACCTGCAACATTAAGAGTACCTGAACGGTGACCTCCCATTTGAGAACCTCCATGAAATAGTGGAGTTAATTCTCTACCTTTTTTAATATATAAAGCACCTATCCCTTTTGGTCCATGAAATTTATGAGCAGAGAAAGTAAGATAATCAATATTAAAGCTTTGAACATCAAGAGGTATTTTACCAATAGCTTGAACTGCATCTGTATGAAATAATACATTAAACTCTTTACAAATCTCACCAATCTCTTGAACTGGAAATATTGCTCCTGTTTCATTGTTTGCCATCATAATAGATACTAAAGCTGTTTTATTTGTGATATAATCTCTAACTGTACTAGCTTCTATAATACCTTCTTTATTAATAGGAAGATATGTAACTCTACAACCTAAAGTTTCTAAAAATTTAGCTCCAGATATAATTGATGGATGTTCAACTTCACTAATTATTATATGATTTTTTCTACCTGTTAAGATATATTCAAAATATATACTTTTAAATACCCAGTTATTACTTTCTGTAGCACAAGATGTTATTACAACACTATCTTCTCTTGGTGCATGAATACCTGCATATATTTTTTCCATAGCAGTTTTCAATGGCTGATGTGTCTCACTCGCAAATAGATGCAAAGAGTTTGGATTACCATACTTTTGAACAAAAAATGGCTCCATCTGCTCAAATACATGTGGATCTACAAGAGTTGTTGCATTATTATCTAAATATACTTTCATTTTTGTTACCTTTTTATATCAGACTATTTTTGTCTTATTTAATTATCTCCATACTATGATAAACTTTCTTAAAGTAACATAAAAGAGGAATTTTTTATTCTTTATTCGTCTATTTTTAATCAAATTTACTATAGAAATTGTAGCAGAAACTTTATAATTATATAGTTATTAATCTTTTTTAGATAAAATTATAGGAATATTATAATTATAAATAAAAGGAATATTGTGGAAGTAACAACTAAAAAGTTAAATGATGCTAATGTACAAATTGATGCAAAAATTGAAATAAATGAAATAGAAGCAAGAGTTAATAAACTAGCTAGAGAGGCTGGGAAACAACTTAAAGTAGATGGTTTCAGAAAAGGTAAAGTACCTGCTCATGTTGTTAAAAAAATGCATGGTGAGAAATTAGAACAAGATGCTGAAGGTGATATTTTAAAAAATGTTCTTGACCAAGGTAATAAAGATTTAGGAATTTCTAAAGACTCAATATTAGGTCAACCTACATTTAAAAAATTTGATAAAACAGATGATGGATTAGTTATAAGTATTGAAGTATCTCTTAGACCAGAATTTGCAGTAGAGGGATATGCTGAATTAGCTCCAACATTTGATATGCCAACAGTAGAAGATGCTGAAATAGATAAAAAACTAGTTGAAATAGCTGAAGGTAATGCTACATTAACAAAAATTGAAGAGAATAGAGCTGTTAAAAATGGTGATAATATCATCATGAATTTTGTTGGAAGTATTGATGGTGTTGATTTTGATGGTGGTAGTGCAGAAGATTTTAATCTTAATATTGGTTCAGGTCAATTTATTCCTGGATTTGAAGAGCAATTAATTGGTCTTAATATAAATGAAGAGAACACAATAACTGTAACTTTCCCAGAAGATTATCACTCTGATGAATTAGCAGGTAAAGAGTCTCAATTTAAAGTTACTATAAAAGAAATTCAAGAAAAAATTTCTCCAGAAATTAATGAAGAGTTAGCAGTTAAACTTCTTCAAGGTGAAGAGAACCCTACTCTAGAAACTTTAAAAGAAAGAGTTGCAGAGCAAATTAAAAGCGAAAAAATATCTAAAATATATAATGATGAGTTAAAACCAAAAATGGTTGATGCATTAGTTAAACATTTTGTATTTTCACTTCCAAACAACATTGTAGAACAAGAGATTGATGCAAAAGTACAAGCTAAAGCTCAAACTATGTCACAAGAAGAGTTAGACTCATATAAAGATAATAATGAAAAAATACTGGAATTAAGAGGTAGCGTTAAAGAAGATGCTGAAGATAGTGTTAAAGCTACATTTATCGTTGATGCAATGGCTAGAAAAGAGAAAATTACTGTATCTGATGATGAAGTATCTCAAACTATCTATTATGAAGCAATGAGAAATGGACAAAATCCACAAGATGCAATGAAACATTATCGAGAAAATAACCTTCTAGCAGCTGTTAAAATGGGTATGATCGAAGATAAACTACTAGGTAAACTATTAGGACTATAATAAAAGAATTATGGGCAATCTCTTATGATTGTCCACCAAATAAACTTTTAATTTTTTTCATCAAGATTTGAGTTAGAGGTGGTTCAACTAAAATATCAGCTATGAATTCATTATATTCCATATCTTTATCTTTTAAATAACGATTGAAATATTTTATAGATGCTTCTATTCCAGTTGTTTTTTCTATCTCTAATAAATTACTATATAATTTTTCTATTACTTTTATATTATCTTGATTAATAGGTCTTCTATATGCTACATAATTCTTAATAGCTCCAGAAAAATCCTCTTCATGTTTAAAGTCAGTAGCAACCCAATAATAATCTTTGTTTTTTGTATAATTTTTTACTATAGCTATGATATTTTTCCGTTTTTTAATATTTTTCCACATCAAGTAAAAAATTACTTTTGGCATATCTTGATGTCTAATAATATTATGAGGATGATTAATCACCTCATCCTCTGAAAATCCTGTAATTCTTAAAAATGTATCATTTGCATAATTTATAATTCCAGAATGATTGGTTCTAGTAACTAATACATCATTTTTATTTATAATAATTTCTTTACTTTTCATAATAATATTCCTTATATATTTTAATTAGTATATAATATCATAAAAAATAATTTTAATCAATGAATCCTTAAATCTTTATATTCTTGTGGAAGTAGATAGTCTTCTGTTTTCATAGATGTATTCCAGAGATTATTTATATATCCAATTTCATAAAGTTTATCAAGAGCTTTAAGTTGAATCTCACTTAGTTCCATAGAATTATCTGAGGCATACATATCTAAATATTTTGTTAACATTTCATTAGAAATTCTAACAAGTGAGTCAGTTTCTAATTTTTTACATAATTCATCTTTTCTATCATTAGCTACTTTAACACCATCTATCAAGATATTCTCTATATCTAAAGCTCTATTTAGTGGTAACGATCGACGAATTGCCATTCCACCTAAAGGAAGAGGAAGACCTTCACCTGCTAATTCCACCCAAATATCCCATATCTCTTTCTCTACTTCTAAACTATTATCAAAATCTAAGATAGATTCATGTATTAATACACCTGCATCAACTATTCCACTAACAACTGCCTCTTCTATCTCCATAAAATCCATATACACTACACGAGCTTTTGGATAATATATTCTGAATAACATCGCATTAGTTGTATATTTTCCAGATAATGCTACTTTAAAGTTCTGTTTTAATAGAATTCCTTTTTGTTTTATCAATTTTGGTCCATAACCCTCTCCAAAACTAACAGCAGTTCGTAACATTGCATAATTATCTTTAATTAATGGATACATTCCAAAGCTAATTGCAGAGACATCGTATGTTCCTTTGATAGCTTCTACATTTAGAGTCTCTATATCTAAGCCTATATTTGAGAAGTTATAACCTTTTGTATCTACCCAACCGAACTTAATCGCAAAATACATAAATATATCATCTGCGTCTGGAGAGTGTGCTAAATCTATTTTCATATTATCTCTTTTTCATATTAAAATTAAAATGCATTCTATCAAAAAATGGATAAAATAGCGTTAGAGTTTTGATATTATTTAAAGGGGTATTCTAATGGATGCAAACAAAAAAAAGGCTTTAGACTTAGCTATGAAACAGATAGATAAAAATTTTGGTAAAGGGACGCTTATGCGTTTAGGAGATAAAGATTTTGAACCTATAGAAGCAATTAGCACAGGTTCATTAGGTCTTGATATGGCTTTAGGTATTGGTGGTATTCCTCAAGGTAGAGTTATAGAAATATATGGACCAGAGTCATCTGGTAAAACAACTCTAGCACTTCAAGCAATTGCATCAGCTCAAAAAGATGATAAGATATGTGCCTTTATTGATGCTGAACATGCATTAGATGTTATGTATGCTAAAAATCTAGGAGTTGATGTAGACAATCTTTTAGTATCTCAACCAGATTTTGGAGAACAAGCTTTAGATGTTTTAGACACTTTAGCAAGAAGTGGAGCTGTTGATTTAGTTGTTATTGACTCAGTTGCTGCATTAACTCCAAAAAATGAAATAGAGGGAGATATGGGAGATACTCATGTTGGTCTACAAGCTAGATTAATGTCTCAAGCTCTAAGAAAATTAACTGCTATACTACATAAAACAAATACAACTGTTATATTTATTAACCAAATTCGTATGAAAATAGGAACTATGGGATACGGATCACCCGAAGTAACCAGTGGAGGAAATGCTCTTAAGTTTTATGCATCTATTAGAATAGATATAAGACGAATAGCTACACTTAAGCAAGGTGAAGAACAAATAGGAAATAGAGTTAAAGCCAAAATTGTAAAAAATAAAGTAGCTCCTCCTTTTAGACTAGCAGAGTTTGATATTATGTTTGGAGAGGGTATATCACAAGAAGGTGAACTTATAGATTATGGTGTTAAATTTGATATTATAGATAAATCTGGAGCTTGGTTTAGTTATGGCGAACAAAAATTAGGTCAAGGTAAAGAGAACGCTAAGAAAATACTAAAAGAAGACAATGCTTTATATCTTGAGATAGAAGAAAAAGTTAAAGAAGCTTTAGGCATGGGTAATATATTAGATATTGATGCAAATAAGACAGATAATATAGAAGATTAAGAATTTTATATAAAAATTATTATAATTTATCTTATTTTTTGATAAAATATAGTTAAATTTAAAACAAAGGTAAATATATGATATATATCGATGATGTAATAGCTGATGAGGTACTTGATAGTAGAGGAAATCCAACTGTTAGAGCTACTGTAAGATTAAGTGATGGTACTGTTGAGAGTGCCATAGTTCCTAGTGGAGCTAGTACAGGAAAAAGAGAGGCTTTAGAGCTTAGAGATGGTGGTGATAGATATATGGGCAAAGGTGTATTAACAGCTTGTGAAAATATTAATACTCAAATCTCTGATACTTTAATGGGACTTAGCCCTTTTAATCAGGCAGAGATAGACCTTATTATGAAAGAACTAGATGGTACAGAGAATTATGGAAATCTAGGAGCTAATGCAGTATTAGGTGTTTCAATGGCTGTAGCTAGAGCATCTGCAAAGAGTCTCAATATGCCATTATATAGATATTTAGGTGGGGCTAATGCAATAACTATTCCTGTTCCTATGTTAAATATAATTAATGGTGGAGAACATGCAAATAACTCTGTAGATTTCCAAGAATATATGGTTATGCCTATTGGATTTGACCGTTTTGATGAAGGACTTAGAGCTTGTGCTGAAGTTTATCATACACTTAAAAAAGTAATTGATGGTATGGGTGAAAGTACAGCTGTTGGTGATGAGGGTGGATTTGCTCCAAACTTAAAAAGCAACGAAGAACCTATTCAAGTAATTATTGAAGCAATAGAAAAAGCTGGTTATGTAGCTGGTGAACAAATTGCAATAGCACTTGATGTTGCTGCTAGTGAATTAGTGAATGATGAAGGTAAATATGTACTTAAATCAGAAGACAGAGAACTAACAAGCAAAGAACTTACAGCATATTATGCAGACCTTTGTAGTAAATACCCTATTGTATCAATAGAAGATGGTTTAAGTGAAGATGATTGGGATGGTTGGAAACATTTAACAGAAGTATTAGGTGATAAAATCCAATTAGTTGGAGATGATTTATTTGTAACTAATGTAAAAATATTATCAGAAGGTATCTCTAAAGATATTTCAAATTCTATTCTTATTAAACCTAATCAAATTGGTACAGTCAGTGAAACTATGCAAACCGTTAGATTAGCTCAACGAAGTGGATATACTTGTGTTATGTCTCATCGTTCAGGGGAGAGTGAAGATACATTTATTGCAGATTTTGCAGTAGCACTTAATACAGGTCAAATTAAGACTGGTTCAACTTCTAGAAGTGATAGAATTGCTAAATATAATAGATTATTAGAAATAGCAAAAGAGTTAGGGCAAGTTGAATTTTTAGGTTCAGAACTTTTTAATTAAATCTAAATGAATTCAAATGAAAGGACTACAAAGAGGTCAAAAACCTCTTTGAAGTCAAAACTAATAATTATACTAAGCATACTTCTTTTAAGCCTTTATGTTAATATTATACTGTTTGGAAAAAATTCTTTTATTATATTAACTAAATTACAGAAAGAGAGAAAATCTTTAACTCAAAAGGCGATAGATTTAAAAAATAGCAATCAAAAATTACAAAAAGAGTTTTTTGAACTAAAAAATTTGGAACCAAAATAGGATTATAAAATGAAAATAATAAAAAAATTACTTATTTCAAGTCTACTATTAAGTAGCTACACAACCATGTTATTATCTGAAGAGAATGTGACTAAAGAAAATATTGAGCTAAAGATAGAAAAAGAATCAAAAATTGAAGAAATCAAACCTAAAAAAGAAAAAATAAAATTAGCTGATATAGCAAAAGAGCATGAAGAAAAAGCAAAAAAGCTTAAAGAAGATGAAAAGAAGGCAAAAGAGCTAGAAAAAAAACCTAAAAGGAAATTAACATTAGATGAGAAAAGGGCAATACTTGCAATTAAAAAACAGAAAGAAAAAGATTTAGCTGATAAAAAGGCCGAAGCTTTATATCAAGAAGCATTGAAAGAAGCCATAGAAAGTGTTAGATAACAATTACTATTTTATCAATCATTAATTGAAGATTTGTTTTACCTCTAAAATTATTTTCATTAATTGTATATGATATAGATACTTTTTGACCATTTAAAAATTTTTCGGTTGTTTTAAATTTAACTCCTGTTAATATAAATCCATCTTTTTTAAAAGCAAATCTAAGATGTTCTTTAGATTTTCCCATCGTGTCAACTTGAAGAATCTCTAGGTCTTTTGTAATGAATTTTGGTCTTATATTTTCTTGTCCATAAGGTTCATATTTTTTCATCATATTAGTCAAATTAAAGTTGATATCTTTAAACTCTAATTCACCTATAATATCTGGATCAAATAAACTTTCTTTATAATTCTTTTTATGATATTCTACTTGTAATTTATCTCTAAAATCATCTAATTTATCATAATCTAAACTTAATCCAATAGCAGAATAATGTCCACCGAATTTATTTAAATAATCTCTACATTCATTTGTTATTTCAAATAAATTACAATTTCCAAAGCTTCTTCCACTACCTTTTAAATCCCCATTTTCACTCTTTGTTAAAATAATACTTGGTTTAGAATAATGTCTTGAAACTCTGGCAGATATAATTCCTAATACGCCTTCATGCCAATCATCTCCAGTTAATACCAAAACAGCATCACTTTTATCAACTAAAGATATAGCTTCATTTGTAATTCTTTGTTCTATTTCTTTTCTCTTATTATTAAAGTCTATCAACTTTTCTAGTTTACTTCTTGCCTCATATATATTATTACTCATTAAAAAATCTACTGAATAAGAGGCATCTTTCATTCTTCCTGCACTATTTAAGATAGGTGCTATATTAAATCCTATATCATCACTCTCTATTTTATTTTTATTTATATGCTCTTTAAAGGCTAATAAAGACGGTCTAGTGCTTTTATTAATTAATTCAATACCAAAGGTAACCATTGCTCTGTTTATATGCTTTAAGGGCATCATATCAGCTATAATAGCTATAGATACTAATTCAAGATAAGATTTTATATCAATCTTGACATTTAATGCGTTTTTTAGAGAAGCAATAAGATACCAAGCTATTTGAGCTCCACATATTTCGCTATAAGGAAAACTACAATCATTTTGTTTTTGGTCTATAATTGCATAAGCATCAGGAACTTCAGAAGCTAATAGATGATGATCTGTAATAATTAAATCTATACCTTTTTCTTTGCACATTCTAGAAGCATTAATAGCTGATATTCCATTATCTACAGTAATAGCTAAATCATAACCTTCTATTTTTGGCATAAGTGTCGGACTAAGTCCATATCCATCTTTAAAACGGTTAGGAATAATCCAATCTAATTTAATATTTATTTCATTAAAAAAAGTTTTAACTAAAGTAGTTGAGACAACCCCATCAACATCATAATCACCAATTAATATAATTTTTTCTTTATTTTTAATAGCTTTGATTATTCTTTTAGTAGCTTTCTCCATATCTTTAAATAAAGAGGGATTTGGTAAATCTTTGAGAGATAAAAAACCATCTTTATTAAAACGGTTTAATATATTCTCTTCTAAAATTTTTTGATTTATTTTTGGATAGTTATAATTCAAATTATTTATTTTTAATTGATGCTTCTACAAATGCTAATATTGCAGGATTTGGATTTTGTAATCTTGATGTAAATTCTGGATGAAATTGAACACCTAAGAACCAAGGATGATCTGTTATTTCAATTGCTTCAATTAGTCCATTTGATTCTCCAGTAATATCCATTCCTTTATTTTTTAATGCTTCTTTATAAATTGGATTTGCTTCGTATCTGTGTCTATGTCTCTCATAAATTGTTTTTGATTTATATGCATTTGCTAAATTAGAATTAACTTTTGTATGACACTCATATTCACCTAATCTTAAAGTTCCACCCATTGGAGATACAGAAGTTCTAAGTTGATTATCTCCACTAGCATCTATAAATTGGTCAATTAAATATATTATTGGATTTTTAGGATTCTCTTTAAATTCAACAGAGTTTACATCTTCTAAATTTAATACATTTCTGGCAAATTCAATCATAGCTAGTTGCATACCTAAACATATTCCTAAGAATGGTATTTTATTTATTCTAGCGTATTCAATTGCTTTTATTTTACCCTCTATTCCTCTTTTCCCAAATCCACCAGCAACTAATATTCCATCACAAGTTTGAAAGTATTTTTTAGCACCATCCTCTTCTATTTTTTCACTGTCAACCCATTCTATTTGAACATCTGTATCAAAATGAGCTCCTGAGTGGATTAATGCTTCAGTTAAAGATTTGTAAGACTCTTTTAAATCTAAATATTTACCTACAAAAGCTATAGTTACTCTATTCTTTGGTTTAATTATTTTTGTAACTAAGTCATTCCATTCATCCATGTTTGGTTTTAATTCAGGAAGATTTAATTGTTTGGCTATAGGAGTTAATATATCTTGTGCTAGAAAATTCATTGGTACTCTGTATATTGTTAAAGCATCTATAGCATCAATAACGCTATCCTCTTCAACATCACAGTTATAAGCAATTTTTCTTTTTAAATCTTTAGGTACAGGTTGTTCAGCTCTTAAAATTAGCATATGTGGTGCAATACCAATTCTTCTTAATTCTTGAACAGAATGTTGTGTAGGTTTTGTTTTTAGTTCACCAGCTGTTTTTATATAAGGCAATAAAGTTACATGAATATTCATCACATTCTCTTTACCTAATTCATGTTTCATTTGTCTAATAGATTCTAAAAAAGGTAAACCCTCTATGTCTCCTGTTGTTCCACCTAATTCAACTATCAGAATATCTCTATTTTCACCAGCTAATATAATTCTTTCTTTTATTTCATCAACAATATGAGGTACTACCTGTATGGTTTTTCCAAGGTATTTACCTTCTCGTTCATTTTCTATGACAGTTTTATATATTTGACCTGTAGTAAAATTATTTTTTTTAGTTAGTGCTGTATCAAGAAATCTCTCATAGTGACCTAAATCCAAATCAGTTTCTGCTCCATCTTTCGTTACAAAAACTTCACCGTGTTCTAAAGGACTCATAGTCCCTGGATCAACATTTATGTACGGGTCAAGTTTTAAAACTCCTACTCTTTGTCCAGAATGTTTTAATAATGTACCAATACTAGCAGCTGTAATTCCTTTTCCTAAAGAGCTTAATACTCCACCAGTTACAAATATATATTTAGACATTAAAAACCTTTTTTAAATTATTATTGGCATTATGATTGTTATAAAATTATTATCTTTAACTACAAAAGGTAAGTTCTCTTCATTTAGTTCTAATGAAAAATAATTATTTTCTATTTGAGATAAAAAATCAAGTATATAGCGACTATTAAAAACCAATTTAAATTCCTTTTGAATATTTGTATTTATACTTAATTGAGTTTTTGCTTCAATATTATCAGATGCTAATGATTTAAATATTATCTTATCAGGAAATATATTTAGTTCTATATCTTGTGATATTGTTGTTATCATTTTTATTGAATCTACCATCTCTTTTTTTGGAAGAGTTAAATTATATTTTATATTATTTGGAATAATTCTCTGATAGTCTGGATATCTCCCATTTATTAATCTTGTGTAAAAAAAATAATTTCCGTTAGTAATAATAATATTTGTTTCATCGTAATGAATTGAAATTTTATCTAAAAATAACTTTTGTATTTCTAAAATAGCTTTTTTAGGGATTATAAGAGCTAACTCTTCATTAAAATTATTATTATCAATTGATGCTATTGATAATCTTCTAGTATCTGTTCCAACTAAATCGGTAGAATTTGATTTTATATTTATCAACGCTCCATTTAATTCAAACTTAGGATTATTATTATCTATGCTCAGAGATATTTTTTTTAGATTTTTTATTAGTTCCATTGAATCTAAAGATATTTTTGATTTATTTTCAATTGAAGGAAATTCAGGATAAGAATTAGCATTAAATGTTGGTAGTTTGAATTTTGAATGTTTTTGTTTAATAATTAAATTATCTTTTAAAATTTCAAATATTATCTCTTCATCTTTTAATATTCTAATAATATCAAGTAATTTTTTACCATTGACTGTAAAAGATCCATCAACCTCTATATTGATTTTATCAGTTTTTATTTCTAAACCTATTTCTTGATCTGTTGCTTTGATAGTTGATATATTATTTTTAGCTTCAAAGAAAATATGCGATGTTATTTGACTAGCATCTTTTTTTTCTAAAAACGGTTGTAAATTGATTAGTATGGATTCGATTAAAATCTTTTCGATTCTGATTTTCATTGTGCCTCTTTTCTTTTTTTAGTAAGTAGTAGTAGTAGTAGTATCACGTGAAAACGTGAATAACTTTCTCAAAAGCCCAAGGAATGGGCTTTTGAGGGGTAAAGTTATTCACATGTTATTCACATGTTATTCACGTCTATTCACATCTAGACCTTAAACTTTTTTTCTTTAGCCCACTTATTTACATGATATTTCAACTTTTTTAAAAGTTATTCACGTGTTATTTTAGACCTTTAATTATATCTAATTTTTCTTCAAATTTAGCCTTAAAAGATGTTTTTTTTTCAAAATTGTTTTTGATTTTTGCGATTTTTTTATAATTTTTTATCCTTTATATTATTATTAATAATAATAATATATATTTTTAAAATTTTTAGTGAAAAAATACCTTTTAAAAGTATATGTTTTTTTATAATATTAAAATAAGTTTACCGTTAATTATTTGTTAACTAAAAAGTCATTTAACACAATGTGAAAACGTGAATAACTTTCTCAAAAGCCCAAGGAATGGGCTTTAAAAGGGTAAAGTTATTCACATAGTTATTCACATAAAGATTGAGTTAAAAAGTTATTCACGTGCTAAAAAAAAGTTATTCACGTGCTAAAAAGTTATTCACATAGTTATTCACGTGTATTTTGAAAAAGTTATTCACGTATTTTATTGTATTGTACAGGTTTTTATCCCTATTAAAACTATATTTATATTCAATTATTTATTAATTTTATTAGATAATTCTTCTAGTTGAACTTTAAATTTCTTATTACTCTCTAAAAATTCAGTAATCTTTTTCATCGTATGACTAATTGCAGTATGATCTTTCATTCCAAAATATAGTGCAATTTGTGGCATAGAATTTAGAGTTAAATTTCTAGCTAAATATATGATAATTCGTCTTGCATGTACAACTTTCTTAGTCCTTTTCTTTGATCTTATCTCTGATGGTTTAACATTCAATTCTTTAGATATTATCTCTACTATATGATTAATAGTAATATTTTCTCTTGTTTCTTTAAGTTGTCCTTCTATTGCATTTTTTGCAAATTCTAGATTAATTGGTTGATTTAGCATTGCACTCAAAGCATTTATTTTAATAATCGTACCTTCTATTTCTCTAATATTATCACCCATATTTACAGCTATATAGTTAATAATTTCTCTATTTAATCTAATACCATCTAATTCACACTTCTTTTGTATGATTGCTATCTTAGTTTCTAGTCCTGGAGGTTGAATATCAGCCATTAGTCCCCATTCAAAGCGACTTTTTAATCTATCTACAAGTCCTATGATTTTATTTGGTTGTCTATCTGATGTCATTACAATCTGTTTTTTAGCTATATGAAGTTCATTGAATGTATGAAAAAATTCATCTTGAGTTTGTTCTTTACTACTAAGGAATTGTATATCATCAATAAGTAATAAATCACATTCTCTAAATTTCTCTCTGAATCTAGCCATACTTTGGCTTCTTAAATGGGATATAAAACTGTTCATAAATTGTTCTAGTGTAGTGTATATAACAATTTTCCCCATATTTAGATGATAATTTCCTATAGCCTGTAATAAATGACTTTTACCTAATCCAACGCCTCCATATATAAATAAGGGATTATATTGCTCTCCAGGCTTTTCTGCAGCACTTTTAGCTGTTGTATATGCAAATTGATTTGAGTCTCCTACAATAAAACTATCAAATGTAAAAGATGGATTTAATTTTGTACTTTTTGAGTTATTTTTTGCTTCTATCGCTATATTCTTTGTTTCTTTGTTTTTTAATGTTCTCTCAATAGAGATTTGAACAGTAGGTTTGTAGTTATTTTCTATTTCAAATAAGTTTGAGATTTTCTCTCCATAGTTTGTTTGTACCCATTTTGCTATAAGTATATTTGGAGCAATAAAACATATTATATCTTCTCTTGAAAGACTCTCTTCATAAGTTAACTTATTAATATATCTACTATACTCTATCTCTGATAACTCTGCTTGTAATGCTTTTAATACTTTTTCTCCAATATTCATCATTTAAATCCTAAGGTTATTTATGTGTGCTAAGAAATTACATTTTATCTAAAGTAGGATAAAATTAGATATTAGATTGGAGTTAATATGTTTATATTAGGAATTGATCCTGGGAGTCGAAATTTAGGCTATTGTGTGCTTTTTGTTAATCAAAATAAAAGTTATTCGCTAATTGAAGCAGGAGTTATTAAGATAAAATCTTTGATTATTCAAGAGCAGTTGTTAGAGTTACTTGAAGGATTAAATATTATTATAAAATCACATGAAATTGATGAGGTTGCTATAGAAGATATTTTTTTTGCACATAATCCCAAAAGTGTTTTGAAATTAGCACAGTTTAGAGGAGCTATATCCCTAAAAATGGTTGAAGAAATAGGGTATTTTTATGAATATACACCTCTTCAAGTTAAAAAAGCAATAACAGGAAATGGTAAAGCAACTAAAGAACAAGTATCATTTATGGTAAGACGATTATTAGGTATAAAAAAAGAAATTAAACCTTTAGATATTACAGATGCCATGGCAATTGCAATTACACATTCGCAAAGAGTTAAAATAAGAAGAAAAGATTATGTTAGATAGAAATATAAATAATTTTGATTTACTACGAATTATTTTATCATTAATAGTTGTAATCGTTCATTTAGCAGAGTTATCAAAAATTAATATTATTGAAAGTTTTAGTAGATATTTTAGTTCTATAATTGCTGTTGATGGATTTTTCATAGTCAGTGGATTTCTTATTTTTATGAGTTTTGATAAAAGTTACTCATATATTCACTACTTGTCAAAAAGAATTAGGCGAATTGCTCCAGCATACATATTAGTTATTCTATTTTCAGCATTGTTTTTATTCTTTATATCCTCAAAGAATATTGAAAATTACTTCAATATAGAATTTATTAACTATATTATATTCAATTTATTCACATTCAATTTTATTCAACCTACACTAGCTGGAGTATTTGAACAAAATCCAATAGATACGGTTAATGGAGCATTATGGACTATCAAAATAGAGATTATGTTTTATATCTTAGTACCATTTATTGCATATATCTCAAAGAAAATTAATAAGTTATTCACTTATTCATTTATTTATATATTAGCAATAGTTTATTCTATAATAATGTTATGGCTTTTTAATATAACAGATAATGAAATATTTTTTAAATTAGAGAAACAAATACCTTCACAATTAGCATTTTTTATATCAGGAGCATTACTATATCAATACTACGATTACTTTCAATTAAAAATTAACTATATATTATCCATATCAATATTTATTCTATATATACATCATTGGATAACCCCAATATACCCATTATATCCAATATCATTAGCAGTAGTTATTATATATTTTTCTATACTATTTAAATATCTTGGTAATTGGGGAAAATTCGGAGATATTTCATTCGGTTTATATATATGGCATTTCCCAATAATACAAGTATTTATAAATTATAACCTATTTGATAATTTAATATCTGGTTTAATATTTTTATTTTCTATTTTATTGTTTATATCTCTTTTATCATGGCATTTTATAGAAAAGCCATTTTTATACTCTTCATCGCATTATAAAATTTAATTTTTATCTATTTTCATAAAATCCCACCAAAAGGAATGCATTGATATTTTTTTGATTATTTTTGGAGGTATTGATTGATGTTTTTGTCCTAGTTTATATCCTATATATTTCATTCCATTCCGAATGAAGAATTGTGGGATTAAGTGGTATAAATTATTTGAAATAAGATACTTTATTTCTGATTTTATATATTTACCACCTTCTCCTTCTGCTTTTCCAAATTCTTTCAATATCCAATCTTCTCTTTTATGAAATACACCTATATCAAAATATCTTTTAAATTCTTGAATAATTGTATAATTGTGTGAATGATATACTTTTGCATCAGCTATATAAGCTAGAGAGTAATCGTTTAATAAAATTTTAGCTCCTGCATAGGTATCTTCTCCTACAATTAAACCATCTTTAATCCAACCAATTTTTTCTAAAGATTCTCTTCTATAAGATGCAAAACTATCTGATAGAAAGGCTGTTTTAATTCCAAATTTATTTTTATCTTTTAAATTTCTAATATATGAATTTGTACCATAATTAAACTCTCTTAAGTGTGTTCCAAATGGATTTGTATCTTTATAAGCTAATTGTCTTCCATAAGATGCTCCAATTTTAGGGTCATCAAAAATCTTTACTATATTTTCTATCGCTTTATTATTATAAGGTAATGCATCTTGAGTTAAAAAAACTAAAATATCTCCATTAGCCTCTTTCCCTGCCTTTGTTCTAGTTCCTCCATGGTCAAAATCGGATTGAGGAATAGAGATAATTTTATCAGCGTATTCCTGCACAATCTTTAGTGTATTATCAGTTGAAGAGGAATCTATAATAATAAGTTCAAAAGATACTGTTTGTAATTTTAAAGCTTCTAATAATTTTGGCAGATATAATTCTGCATTATATGTTGGAATAATTACAGATATAGACATTCAAAAACCTTTGTTACATATTTTATCACTAAATATACTCATATCTCTCAAAAAGTTTTACTATCTCTTTTCATTGTTTCCTTATCAACCATTATATCAGCCATATATAATATATATATATCATTCATGCTAAGATTATGGATATTAATTACTTTCATAAAAGATTCAAATAAGCGATTATTGTCTTGCTCTTTAATTATCATTGCTTTTTGAATTGATTCAATTTGTTTTTCTACAGAGAAAGAAAATATAGGTGTATCATCTAAATTTTGAATAATACTTTTTGAAGTTTTAACATAATCAAAATTTTTATCAAATCTCATTACTTCCATTAAAAGTTTCCAAATTAAAAGAATTGTTCTTCTAATTTCATTATCTCCTTTAGAAACAAGGTAATGTTCTCTATCAAAATAATAACAATTTAATAAATCACTATAAGCCAATAATAAAATTATTTCTCTTTTATCTTTCAAGTCATTCTCATCTAACATCTCTGCTTCTGCTTCAGTATCATTATTCGTCCAATTATCACAATGTATTTCAAACATTGATTCAATTTGTTTTCCTATATGCATGTTTTATCCTATAAAATTATTTTTTGCTAGTCAAAGTATATCTTTTTTAAATTTAAGATTAGGGTGAACATCCCAGCTAATAGACGATTTTACGCTATAATCAAACTAAAATCAGGAGATTAAGATGAGATTTTTGGATATGAAAACTGACTACGCATTTAAAAAAGTATTTGGAAGTGAAAATAGTAAAGATATACTATTAAGCTTTTTAAATTCTACATTAGAATTAGGCAAAGAGATTGTGGATTTGACAATAGAAGACCCATATAATGTTCCAAAACTTCAAGGAATGAAAGATACAAGTGTGGATGTGAAAGCTACTCTTGATGATAAAACTAAAGTGATAATAGAGATGCAAATTCTCAATCACGATGGATTAGAAAGTAGAATATTATATAATACTGCTAAAAAC
>JAMOSL010000109.1 GCA_027063105.1 Campylobacteraceae bacterium | reverse complement strand
TTAAAAATGGTTATGAATGTGGTATTATGCTGGATAAATATAATGATATTAAAGCTGGTGATATTATCGAAACATTCAAAGATGTAGAAGAGCAAGTTACTCTATGACACAAGAAGAAATTAAACGACATCGAGTAGAATCCGTATTAAGAGAGATTATCCCTGAAGCATTAGGGACTCTCAATGATAGTCGTATTAATGGATTACTTGTAACTGATGTTGTATGTTCAAAAGGTAGAAGTGATGCTAAAGTATATTTAGAAAAATCATTTTTAAACGAAAAAGAGCAAAGAGAATCACTTAAACAACTTAGAGCAGTTTCAGGTTATCTACAAAATCATTGTAAACAGAGCGAGGGGTGGTTTAAAGCCCCTAGGTTTACATTTGAGTTTGATGAACAACTAGAAAAAATCAGTAGAATAGAAGAACTTTTTAAAAAAATCGAGACAAAAAAAACAGGAAATGATGAAGATGAACTTAAATAATGAAATAGAGAAAATTATAAAAGGAAATGGTGCTTCATTCTATGATAGTGAAATAGTAACAGAGTTTGAAGAGACAATATTTCGTGTTTTTATAACTAAAGAAGGTGGGGTTACACTTGATTTATGTGCTACTATATCTAATGAACTATCTCCATTTCTTGATGTTCATCCACCTATGAGTTCTCAATATAGATTAGAGGTGAGTTCAGTAGGAATAGAAAGAAAGTTAAGTCAACCATCTCATTTTCAAAGTGCTATCGGAGAAAAACTAAAAATAAAAGTATCTGGTTCTGATAAATTAAAAGGTATTCTAAAAAGTGCTGATAATAAAAGTATTACTTTAGAAACTAAGCATGGTGAAGAGAGTTATGATTATACTGAGATTGCCAAGGCAAAAACATATTTCGAATGGAATACTGCAAAGAAGAAATAATTAAAGAAGATGACTTTTACTTACTTAGGTGGTGGTTTTCTCTTTTTCCTTCTCTTCTTGATTATTTTCTTTTTCTTTTTAATAGGTTCATTAATTCCATGTACCATAAAACTTACAGGCTCTTTTCCTACTTGTTTTAAAACTACTAGTACCGATACTTTATTATAATAAACTTGAAAGACTTCCATATTACTCATAACAATATCAACAGCTACTTTTTGTTCACTCTCTATAGGTAGTTTATAATTATTTCCTTCTGTTCGTAGAAGATTTTTTTTATCTTTTGATATAATCCAACATATCTTGGAAGAAGCTAGATTATATAATGAGTTAACACTATGCTCTATACATAATCTACTAAACTCATCTCTTTTAATATCTATTTTTCCTTCACTCCCTGCAATATCAAGGAAAAGAGTTTCTGTAACTTTTTTTTCTATCTCAGCTTTTTTAAGATGTTCAAACAGCTGAGTGTTAGAAGAACGAAGCATACTTAAACTACTATATAATGCTAATAAGACTAATGATAATAGTGCTATTGATATAAGTACCTCTAATAGCGTGAATGCACCTCTTTTTAACTGCATATCATCTATCCGTCCATTAATCCAACGCGAATAGCCTCTTCATAGCTCGTGTCTCCATCATACATCATTTCTGCTAATTTATCAGCTATTGTCTCCATACCTAAAGCTTTCATACCTTCTCTAATTTGATGGTCATTAAATCCATCTTTTATCATCCCTTTTACATTATCATCAATTACAAAAAGTTCTCCAACAGCTTGTCTTCCTTTATATCCTGTAAAATCACACTCTTTACAACCTTTAGCTTCATAATAATCTCCACTCTTATCTAACTTCAATTCCTCTAAAAGAATATCTGATAACATAGTTGGAGTTTTACAATGAATACATAATTTTCTTGTAAGTCTTTGAGCTAATACGCCAATCAATGTAGAAGATAAAAGATAATCTGCTATCCCCATATCCATAAGTCTAGTTAGTGATGATGTTGCATCATTTGTATGAAGTGTTGATAATAATAAGTGACCCGTTAAAGCTGATTGTAAAGCTATCTCTGCCGTCTCTTTATCTCTAATTTCACCAATCATAATAACATCAGGGTCTTGACGTAAGATAGAGCGAAGTCCTGAAGCAAATGTTAATCCAACTTTTGTATTTACTTGTATTTGACTAATATTCTCTGCATTATACTCAACAGGGTCTTCTACTGTAATAATATTTTTATCTGGAGTTGCTATATGTTGTAAAAATGAGTGTAATGTAGTTGATTTACCTGAACCAGTTGGTCCAGTTACAAGTATCATGCCGTGAGAATGATTTAAGAATTTATAAAATTTTTTAGTCATTTCCTCTCTAAAACCTAAATGCTCTAATGTAGGAATACTATCACTCTGCATAAGAATACGCATAACAACTCTCTCACCATAATATGTTGGTAATACAGAAACCCTAATATCAAGTGTTTTACCTGCTATAGTTATCTGCGTTCTTCCATCTTGTGGGACTCTCTTTTTTCAGATATATCAAGATTTGAGATAACTTTAATACGATTAATAACTAAACTTATAATATTTTTTTCTAAATCTATATGTTTTTTTAATGCACCATCAATTCTCAGTCTAACTTCACCTTTTCTCTCACCTGTTTCGATATGAATATCACTCGAACCCTTTTGAATTGCTTGAAAAAATATAGAGTTAACAAGTTTAATAATAGGTGCTGAGGTCTCACTTGATAATAAATCTTGTGAGTTACGAATAAATTCTAAAAGGTCTGATTCAACCTCTATAAGTTCATCTGAAGTTGTTGACATATCTTCAAAAGAGTCTCCAGTTTGTCGCTCTAAGAATTTATTATTTAATCTATTAAAACTATCCTCATCAACTAAATATATTGGATATTCAAAATCTAGTTTAGATAGATAATTTAGAGCATTTGGAAGAGTTTTACTTTCAACTATCACAACACTCTCATCTTCAATAATCGCAAAGAGTAGAGAATGCTTTATAGCTAATTTATGATCTATACCATCTTCCCAAAGTGGTTTTAAGTCCACATCTCTTAACTCATTAAAATTCATTTAGTCTCCTACTATAAAAATGCCGTCTGTATTATTAGCACGAGTTCTATTTGATGCAGGATGGCTCTCTGATGTTGGATGAGTAAGAGTTAAATTACTATTATCTGAAGATATTCTTCCTGATGGAGTTCCTCCAAAATCATACCACTTTTTTGTCTTTTTAGACTCTAACGCTTTACTTAAAAAATGATTATATTGGGTTTGAACATCTTCTAATTCTACCAAAGCACTTCTTAATCTTTTAAGGTCTCCACTCTTTCTTACTATAAAAGGAGTAAGGTAAACAACCACATTAATCTTTCTAATAACATTGCCTCTTGACTTAAATAGTTCACCTAGAACTGGGATATCTCCTAATATAGGAACACTAGTTACACTTTTTCCAGCTGAATTTTTAATGAGTCCACCTAAAATAATTGTCTCACCATTATTTACAATTGCATTTGTTAATACATCTCTTTTTGTTGTTGTTGGTCTATCTACATTTGCACCAGAATTTGGAAGAACATCTTCAATAGTAGCTTTCACCTCTAACGAAACCGTATTATTACTAGATAATCTAGGTTTCACTTTCAATGTAATACCTATATCCTCTCTTGAATAATTATTTATAATATTTCCCTGACCCTGTGTTGACTGTTGAGCTTGTGTCATAATTGATTGTGTTCTACCAATATAAATAGATGCTTCTTTATTATTAATACACAGAACAGATGGTTCACTTAAAATATGAGCTGCTCCATTCTGTTTCAGAAGGTCAAGTTTAGCACCTAAAGCAAACATTTCACTAATGCCAGAATCAAAAGCAAAAGCTCTATCAGTTGTGGTTACAAGATTTCCACTTTGGTCATATTGTGTTGTATCTGTATTTAAAAAACCCATAAGATTTTGAGATACCATTAATGAATCTGCTCCAGCATTTCCAGCTAAAGTAAATAAACCTTGGCTTGTAATCTTACCCATTTCAAATCCATATCTAAGTCCAATTTGAGATGCCAAATCAGTATTTATTTCTACTATTTTAACTTTTACATAAACTTGTGGTTTAGGAACATCTAACTTTTCAATTGTACTTTTGATATTTTTAATCTGATTTCCATCTGCTAGAACAACTAACGCATTTCTCTCTAAATCACTAACAACCATTGCTTTTGTTGCTTTTTTAGCACCTTTGGCAGCCAATGGTATCATACCATTCATTTGATTTACAAGTTGACTAATAATTTTTTGCATATCTTCTACATTGGAATTTTTAAGTGGAATAACAAACATCTGTTGAGTTGTTTTATCCCCTTTTATATCAAGTCTTCTAATATATTTAATCATCTTATTCATATTCTTCTTTTTACCTATTAAGATAATACTATTGGTAGCGTCATCTTTAAAAATATTCACCTCTTCACTATCAATACCTTTTGGAAAAAGTTTTCTTGACATAGCAACAACATTTGTATATACATCTTTTATATCCGCATATTTTAATTTTATAAATGTAGAATCTTTATCCCCTTTTCTTTCTATTGCATCTATAATATCTTTAATAGACTTAAGAGTTTTTGGAGTAGCTGTAACAGATATTATGTTATTTTCTTTAAATGAAATTATTTTAGCATTCTTATGCAGTAAAGGTTTTATTTTTGCTCTTATTACAGAAGCATTGCTATATTTTAGAGGAAATATAACCGTTTTCATAACTTCAGCATTTCCAACCTTAGTATCAACAACTAAACCCTCTCCTGCTGCATCATTAGTTTTAATAACCTGATAATAATCTCCTTGGTCAACAAGTGTATAACCCTTGTTTGCCAAAATTGAATTAGCCAATGGAATTAATGAACTCTTTTTTATAGGTTTAGTAGAAATAAAATTTATTTTACCCTTTAGATCATCTGTAATAAGAATATTCTTACCAGTTATCTTTCCTACCATAATTACAAAATCTTTTGTGGTTAAATCATCAAAATTTACATCAACCCTATCTTCATTTACTGCATATAAATTTATTGACAATATAAATATTAAACTTAATACTAATCTACTTAATCTCATACTCTAACTCCATCTCTTCATTTTTTCTTTTTATTCTTAATGTCAAATTCTCCATAGAATCAACATTTTGATATACCTCTATAGCTTGTTTATAATTATTTAAGGCATTCCCATTTATTGCTGTGATAATATCTCCTCGTCTTAGGCCTAGTTTTGCAAAATCACTTCCTCTTTTTACAAAATTTACTTGAAACCCAATAATATTACCATTAACAATTTTTTCATTAATACCTATATTCTTCCATATATCACCCATATTTTGAGTATATTTTGTAATAATATCTTTTTTTATAGTGGTAATACCCTCACTGCGATAAATATCTTTATCAGACTCTTCTCTTTTAGATTTATCTGCTGTAATTGTTACATATTTTATACTGCTTTTACCATCTTCTGAAACATTATTATTTAAAGATATACTATAATTCTTTTCATCTCTTATAAATAAAGCTTCTGTTGAAGTTGCTCCCTCCAAAATATATCCATCTATTTCGTCACCTAGTGACATAACTTTTGTTTTACCATTTTTAGATACTGTAATTACAGTAATATCTAATGAACTATATATTGCCAATAGTTTAATACTCTTTATTGTATCAGATTTAATCCTACTAACCTCTTTGACTTTCTTTTCGACCTTTTGAGATGCAAATTTTGTTCGATAATATAGAGATTTAACATCAGATGGTTTTCGATAATCTATATCTTTTTTATTTAAAAATGAAAACTCTGCAATAACCCAACCAACTTTTACAAACATCATAGTTACTAATATTATAATCAGATACTCTACAACCTTTTCTTTAGAGAGAAGTTTCATAATACCACCCATTTTCTCCCTTTATAAGTTGAGATTTAAATTTATTAACCAATTTTTTATCAGCTATATCAATATGTACTTTTCTATTCTTTAAAGATAGTTGACCTTTTATATTTTCAAAATCACCTGTAGCTAAAATAGATAGATTAGTAGGATTAACTAGAGAATAAGAAAACTGAACTTTAGTAATAGGTGATGGTACAAATTTCTCTAATGATGAATCAATTTTAATATGTCCAATTGCTAATCTACTATAAAAAAATATCGTCCACAGTTTAATTTTTTCGACATCTGCAATTAATGCACCTCTTAAATATATTTTAGGATGATATATAGTTAAACTTAGTAATCCATCATCTATCTCTTCATCATCTATAATAATACCATTTTGCATTAACTTCTCTTCAAGTAGATGATATATCTCTCTTTTAGGAGAAAAAATAGCTAAAGATAAGAGTATTACAATAAATACCACTATTCCTTTTCTTACCATTTGCATTTTATCTCCATTTTATATTTTTTATCTTTAAATGTCACTTGTATTAAAATAATTTGAACAGCTGTATTTTCTAAATGAATTATTACCTTATTCATCTGCTTACTTGATAAATTTTTAAATATAGCTGTCAGTTTCCTACTTTTTAAATTAAATGATTTTATATTATTTGTTGATAAATTCTTTTTTATTTTTGAAATCTTTTCTTTTATTTTCTTATTATCCCAGTGATTTTTCAATCCTACAATTTGTGTTATATCATTTATGGATTTATAAGATTCGCTCTTAACAGTATATAATTTATCAGTTTGAATATTTTTATATGAGTATCCTATTATCATAAAGATTAATGCACCTAAAATAATTAACTCATTAATATATTTTTTCCAAATCATAATTCACCCTCTATTTTAATGAATTTATCATCTACTCTAGCTGTCTTATAACCTTTTTTAGTTGCTAAAGATTTTATTTTAATAAGTTGAGATTCACTTATAGTTTTTAATTTTGTTGAGAATACTTTACTATTTATAGACAAATCTTCTACAATAACACCTTTTAAAACTAAGGTAGATAAACTCTTTAATACTTCTCGTTTATTTCTTTCTCTATCATCTATCTGCCTATATTTTTTAGATATATTATCTCTTGCATATTTACTTTGAAGAGCTGGATATTTTTCTAATACCTCATCAACCTCAACTCTCATATCAGAAGAGATATTAGAATAATGAATACCCTCTATAATAAACATAATCCCAAATAGAAACAATATAGAAGCAAAAAGTATAGATTCTTTATATCCTAAAATAGAGTTATTATTAAATCCAAAAGATATTCCATCCTTATTAATTATATGTTTATTCAATACCATATTTGTCATTTTATCGCCAATAATAGAAGATGGGATAATAACAGCATTATTATCTATAGATGCTAATAACTCTTTCTCTGATAAAACTAGAGGAATATTAAATTTATCTAAATATTGTTGAGCAAAGAATAGTTTTGATATATTCTCTAATTTAATACCTTTCTGCTCTAAAAATAATGCTATCTCTTCGCCATTATAAGCTATGAATATCCAACTATCTCCATCTTTATAGGTATGATATTGGTACTCTACTCCCTCTATCAAAAAATCCTCTAAAACAGATGATGCTAATTTCTTGGCTTGATATGAATATTTAACAGGGAGTTCTTCTTTTTTTATTGTATAAAATTGAGGTGACAACATAATATTAATAGAACCCTTAATATTATATATTCTGTCCATACTTCTATGTATAAGTATCAACTCTTTATTGGTTTCCGTAAAATTCAAATCTCTTTGCCCCTTCATCTAAATAATCAAATCCAAAAGCATATATATTATCTTTATAGCTATATGTTACTTTACAACTTAATCTTTCTATAATATCTGGTGAAAATATTTTATTATTATAATTTTTTCTATCTCCATTATGAGCAGAAATAAACTGATTTAAATCGCCACCCATAAACCATTCATCTTTAATTACATCAAAATCCATATCAAATAAGATAGCTACTAACTCCGATGATATATAATTTCCATCTATCAAAGTACTTCCTATATCAAAAGAGAAATATTTTTTCCAAAGAATATCTCCAACTTTTGTATCATCTGCTTCAAATTGATAATCTCTAATAATATCTTTAAATTCTTTTAATGAGTCAATGCCTATTCTATCTAATACTCTGTAATTACTCTCTATCTCATTGTTTTGTTTTATAGCTTCTAATAATTTATCTAAGAGAAGTGATGCATCCTCTATTGAATATTCATCAACTATTTTATCAAATAGAAGTTGAGCTATCTCATATTGTGGTTGCATACTTTTATTATTCTCTTGTCCCAACCAATTAATATCTACACCTGCATTTAATGGTCTACACTCTGCATTAACAAAAGCATCACTATCTTCTGGTTGTAAAACAATTGGAGCTAAATAAATTGTATCTGCTATCATTTTCTTTTTATCTTTTGATTTACCAACTCGCTTAAGAAGAATCTTTATAGCATTACTGGTATCTACAAAAAATAGATTAGCTTGTATCATGGCAGATGTATGAGAAGAATTTTTTTTAGCTTTATCCAAATATGAAAAAATAATACCAACTAAACCTAACATTGCAATGATAATTGATAAAGTAATAAAAAGGACTATACCCTTACGCATTTGATACCTTCACTAAAGAATTAGTAATATTATATCAAATGAATATATTCTTTTATCTAAAATGTCATACCTATACCTACATATAGATAATCACTAGTCATATCTGTATTTACCATAGATGATAAATTAATTGATAAAATATCTCCTATATTTACATCCATATCATCTATTTCCCAATGTTTATATGCATATCCAACATTAATATAGAAGTTTGTTTCATTATCCATTATACCACTTGGATAGAATTTTACACCTGCATCAAAAGAGCTATAAGTTCCATCTACATCAAAAGAGCTTGATATTAAATCATTTTCTAATGTACCTGTTTGTATTGCATAAATACCTGTTCCATAAATAGAAAATTCGTTTGTTATATTATATGAACCTTGAAGAGTTAATCCAAATTTATAAGTTTGAACATCTGTACTAGTCTCTTCTAATAGTGTACTCATATAATCATAAGCTTCTAAATAGTTATGCATCTCCATAAATGGTGTTGATATACCAGTCATTACACCGATACCTAAATAACCATTTGCATCTTTTGCAATATCATATCCTATACCAATATCTAAATCTACCCCAGTGACTTGAAAACTGCTTGGAAATGGTCCAATATCAGAAGGTGAAAAAGGTAAATTACCTACTATTCCATCAGCTACATCAGTAATTTTATCTAGTGTATCAGAATTATGAATATCAATATTTCCGAAATAATACCAAGGAGAATCTTGAAAATTTACATGTTGTTCTGAAATACTCATAACTTTATCATCTAGTATTACAGAGTGTTCACCCAATGCACCTGCACCAACATTCCATTCAAAATCACCTTGACCATATCTCAAATCTAAAGCATTAGCACTATTAACTAAGAGAGCTAAAGGTAAAATATATTTTTTAATCATTTAATGTCCTTTTTATTAATTTTTCTTATTACAATTATACATTATAAAGATTTAATTAAGCTTGTTTATTAGCTTGTAACATTCTATCAGCACTAAAACTTGCCAACATAGATATAATCACATAAGCCAAAAAGAAATATATACCCATCATCGTTTCAGCTCGACTCATATCACCTTTACTAGCAGATAAATATACTAAAAATGTTGAGACTACAAAAACATCTGCCATTGACCATTTTCCAATTAACTTAAAG
>JAMOSL010000108.1 GCA_027063105.1 Campylobacteraceae bacterium | reverse complement strand
TTTTTCTTCTCTACCTTAGGATATATGACAAAAAACCCTAAAGAAAATGTCTATTTTGATAGCAGACATCACTCCTCTACAGATGATGCATGGCTCACCTCTACAGAGAACACATTTTTTACTGCATCACTTACCTATGTACTTCCGTGGGGAGAGGGGTTAGATAATCCTCAAGGAAGATACCCACTTAAAGATGGTTTTGCTATTGGTCGTGAGACCTATGGGAATGGTACACCTTTTGTCACTGGTCGTACTGAAGTTGGACTTAGCACATTTTATCAAGGTAAAACCATAGACAACACAGAAAATGCCATAGAAGCATCCGATTCACCTAGCGAGTGGAACTCCAATGGCTTAAGACTCTTTTTATCTCATAATAATACAGACTATAAAGATAACCCTTCACGAGGCTATAGTGCATACCTACGTTACTCTAAAGACTTTGGAAAAGATGACTCTTTACAAAGTTGGGATTTTTTAGAATTTAAGTCGAGTAAATACTTCAACTTAGAGACTTTCTCTTTTACACAACAAAATATTTTAGCATTTAACTTTTGGACAGGATACTCTTTTAGTTGGAAAAATAACAAAGAACTTACAGCAGGAATAGACCTACATCGTACACCTCTCTCTGAGGGAGCAAGGCTTGGTGGCTTTACTAGAATGAGAGGGTACCAACAAAATAGATTTGTAGATAAAGCTGCTATTTACGCTTCAATGGAGTACAGAGCTGTTATAAACTATAACCCCATTAAAAATGGTACTTTAGGTACATGGGTTGCAGAAAATTTACCTGTTGATTGGTTTCAAGTTGTTGGTTTTGTTGAAGCAGGAAGGGTTCACGATAGCTACGATGTAGAACTTTTGAGAGAGTTAAAGTATGATGTAGGGGTGAGTCTTCGTGCGATGGTAGCTGAGTTACCTGTACGTTTTGACATCGCTTATGGAGATGAAGGTATGAACATGTGGGTTATGATTAAACATCCTTTTGATTTTTAACTAAGCGATATTTATACATGCTACCTAAAATAAATATTTTTATGAAAGTGCTATTTGTACTTTTTGTGGCACTATTTTAAATGAAGTTAAATTCATAAAATCTAAATCTGTACTATTATCTCCTGCTCCTAAAGTTAGAAGAGGTTTATGTATATCTATCAGATATTTCACAGCAAATTTTTTATTAAGAAAATTTGGTAAAATGGCAAAAGAATTGTCATTTTCGTAAAGATAAAAATCACTCTGTTCTTTTATAAAAATCTCTAAAAGCTCTTTAATCTCACTTAAAATACTCTTATTATCAAGATTAAATTTATTATAGATACTAATATAAAAATTATCTATTATTTTAACTATAAGTTTTACATTAGTGTGATTAAGTACCTCTAAAAGTAATGTATTTAGTTTTTCCATAGCCATAATTTTAGAATACGATTTACCAATATGCTCTTGCCAATAAGTATCTATCTTACCATCAATAAGTACAACTCCACCAAAATTCAAAATTACATATTTAATTCTCTTATCATTTGCAAAAATAGTCCTATTGTATGACTCTCTATTTCTAGCCGTTGTAGGAATAAAAGTTATCTTTGCATCCATCAAAGTATCTATGAAAAGCTTTGTTCCCTCATAAAAAAATGAGTTCTCTTCCCCTTCTTTGGTGTATGCTCCTACTATGGTACTTTTACTAAAATCTGTTTTTCTTTTGGTTTGAATAAGCGTGTCGTCTATATCACTGAAAAAAAATATTCTATTGGGCATCTTAATCCTTTTGCACATTTTTGATAATAGCAAGTGCTGTATAGGGAAGTGTTTTATCTTCCACAATTTTGACATGCTTTTCTTTGGCAAGATGCAAGAGATGTTCTATATCTTCACAGCCTAAGTCTTTGACCAAGATAATATAAGGAATACGTCTCAAAAGTACACGTGTACTCTCACCTATGCCTGGCTTGATATGATTGATGTCACTTACACAATATTCTTGCATAATTTTTGCTATATATGCCTCTATTTCCTGATGTAAGTGCCTATCTTTTGTGCTGAGGGCTTTTGTATCAGAGGTTAAGCCTTGGATTATGCTCAAAATATCTTCTATAAACCATAAACTCATATCACTTTTTTGATAATTATCATAATATTTACAGGCATGAAAATCACCTTTTTTAATATATTTATCATTCAAAATACTTCTGCTGACTAAGCCCGATATTGTAGAATTTAACGCAGAAGAAGGGATTAGATAATCTTCATGCGTCACAGAAAAATCTGCCACACCTGCTATATCTGAAATGACATAGAGTTTATCACTTATTTCATGCATATAATCCGTATTAAATTTTGCAATAAATTTTTTTAGTTCACGGTTAATCACGCCTTTTCCTGTCCAACCATCAAGAAAAATCATTTCAAAGTGAGGATATTCTTTGATAATATGAGACAAGGCTATGTTATCTATTTCTCTGTCTCGGATAATAGAGATAGAATAGTGCTTCACTTCACGATTAAAGACTTCTTTCAATACCCTTCTAAGCAATACACCAATAGGTGTTCCTGCACGAACCAAAGAGACAAGAACAATATCTTTTTTCAAACTCAAATGATAGGCAAGAGTGAATATATCTTTTGCAAAACGCATTTTATTAAGAGCATAAACTTCTTTAAATGTAGCAAAATAAGCTTGGGTAGGTTCATATTCTTGATTAATCATCTCTGAATAATGTGCTTGTCCAGATTGAATACGTTGCTCTTTTTCTTCTATTGAAGTAAAATCAATGTCTATTACTTTTAACAAAAATTCTACATCATCTTCTAAATAACTTCCACTAAATATCAAAAAAAATCTCCTGCGTATTAAACTTACTTTCTAATTGTTCTTTTAAATCAAAATTTTGAGGTACTGCCGTTGTTTCGTAACATATTATCACTTTATCATATTCTCTGTCTATGACATTATATAAAAAGTTATCAATATTTTCAAAATAGTTGTCTTTAAAAGCCATTTTAGAGCTAATAATCCCATCTATATTGATGGGGCTTCTTGTTGTGGCTTGGAAATAAGTCTCAATGCCTGATGTTTCTAAATATCTTGCCAAAAGATAGGGAGGATACATAAATTCAGCCGTACCTAAAACCAAGATTTTTTTTGATTTTAAAGTTTCAATGTTAATATACTTTTTGATTTTCTCATTAATATCTAGTTTTTTTGTACCATATCTTGCAAAATTATAAGGAATAATTGCTTCCAAAGAAAAAATATCTTTGGCTTCTGATTTTATTATACTTTGAAAATCATGATTATTTTTATCAAATTTAAAATGCCCTTTATAAAGAGAATAAATATCAAAGTTTGAATATTTCTCTGTTGTCCAATCCAAAATACTAACAAGAGCATAATCGCTTACTTGAGGTAAAATCTTTTTAAAAGCATCTATGAGATTATTCGCTGTATTTCCTGTGGTAACTTCATCATCTATGAGTACAATTCTTCTGACTTGTTTTAACATTTTTTGTAGTGCTTCCTCTTTTGGAGCATAAAAAATATGGCTAGGTGCATGAGAATGTTCTTCTTGAAAAGACAAGAGAACTTCATGCGAAGTTTTAAACCTAGTAGAGTGCATATAAAAGCTATTTTTGGTGTCTAAGGCTTCAAAGACACCTTGCCCTAAGGCTGTTGCCGCTTCGGCAAAGCCCACAAAAAGAGTAACTTTGTTGCTTTTAGGTATCAAACTTGCGAGTTCTTTATAAATGCCTTCCATCACAGAAGGCTTACTTGGGATGTGCTTCCCTAAGACTTTACTCACAAAGAAGAAACCTCTTTTCTTATTGATACGAGAACTATAGTCCACTAAACGCTCTAGGACTTGGCTCCGTTCAACTTTTAACAGACCTGTTTTTAAACTAATATCCATCGTTTAGACTGCTTCTTTCTCTTTTTTGTTGGCTTGTAGAGAGTGATAAGTAGCAATAGCAATAAATGTTATCCCTATTGTCCCTACAATAATTTCGTTGATATGTACAAACATCTTGGCAAACATCACCAAAGAGAGTGCTAAAATTGCATAATGAGCGCCATGTTCAAGATAACGATATTCGGTGAGGGTTTTTTCCTCTACAAAATAGAGTGTAAGACTTCTTACAAACATTGCACCAATTCCTAAACCTATCATAATAATAAAGATATTAGAACTCAAAGCAAACGCACCGATGACTCCATCAAAAGAAAATGACGCATCTAAGACTTCAAGATATAAGAAGCCCATAATCCCCGAACGCACACCATCTGTGCTAAGAAGTTCATCTAAAGAGGCAATCAAAGAATGCAAGAATACCCCACCAAAATACGCCAAAGCAACTCCTGCATCAGATGTCAAATAAACCAAAAGAAGTCCAATAGCTATGGCAAATATCATCTCAATATTATTAATGCTTCCTGCTTTATTGAGAACTTTACTTCCCTCAATTATTTTAATCCACTTCTCTTCTCTGTCTGTATCAAAGATAAAATCAAAAAAGACCATCAACAAAAATGCCCCACCAAAGGCATAAATTAGAGTCTCAACCGACTCTAAAGTGCTTTGATATTCATCAGGCTTATTCAGTGCAAGATTAAAGGTTTCCATCACACCCAAATTACCTGCAATGGCAACAATAAGCACAGGAAACACAAAACGCATACCAAATACGGCTATAGGAATACCAAAAGTGATAAATCTTTTTTGCCATTTTGGCTCCATCGTCTCCAATACTTTCGCATTGACCACAGCATTATCAAAGGAGAGAGAAACTTCCAAAATTGCCAAAAGAGCCGTGATATAAAGTGCATACCAACTTCCCAAATAAAAGGCAATCGCTAAACCAATAATGGTAATAACGATAGAAGCATGAAAATGCTTCATTATTTAATAGCTCTTAAAATTTTATCTTGCATTACAACTTCTAAGGGGTCTAAATTTCCATCACTCTGTGCAATATGGGCAATAAGTGCTTCTATCATTGGTGGATATTCAGGGTAAGCTTTCATCTTTCCTAACTCAGAAAGTAGTTTTGCTTCCATAAGTATCCATTTTGTAGGACTCTCCACAGCTTTTGACATCTCTTCTATATGAAACTCATAAAGTTCTATCGCTTCTGTTGTAAGATTTAAATCATTAATTTCATCAATATCATTAATCAATTCAAGAGCTGCAATAATCTCTTGGGTTTCAGCTTTTTTATCTGCCATTGTCATCAGTGCCATACTTACGACCAATGAATTAACGAACTTTTTTTCTTTAGAAAAGCTCTCTGGCGTATATTGTCTAAACTTTTTACCTGCTTCACCATAAAGCTCACTTGTCTTACTCTTTATTTTGTCCCAATCTAACATATTTGTCCTTTTTAATTTTCAAAAAATTTATCTACAAAGCCCTGAAGTCCAGAATTGAATCCTGATCCTACTGCTTTAAATCTCCAAGAACCATTTTTTTTATAAAGTCGCCCAAATTCTATAGCTATTTCTGTAGAAAAATCTTCTTCTAAATCATATTTAGCAAGTTCTTTGTTAGTATCAATATCATAAATACGAATAAAAGCATTACTGACTTGTCCGAAATTCTGATTTCTTTGTTGTGCTTCATCTATAGTTACAACAAAAACTAACTCTTCTATATTAGAATCAAGTGATGAAATATTGATAGATAAACTTTCATCATCTCCTTCACCCTCACCTGTACGATTATCTCCATTATGAACAACCGCACCATCAGGGGAAGTAAGGTTATTATAAAAGACAAAAAACTTTTCATTTGGAATTTTACCATTTGCGTTTATCATAAAAAGTGACGCATCTAAATCAAAATCTGCACCAGTATCACTCTCATTGGTATCCCAACCCAATCCAATACCTACATTTTTTAAACTTGGAGCTTCTTTAGATAGATCAATGCGTCCACCTTTACTTAAATTAATTCCCATTTTACTCTCCTTTAATTTATATTTATTAATAGATTTGAAACTCTTAAATATTTTATTATACAATCTTTTTAAGACTATCAAACCTATAGAAAAGGTAGCTAAAATAGCTACCTTAAAAATATTTATAGATATTTTTCTTTTACTGTTTGTAGTGTTTGTTCTAATTTCTTATCTTTTGTTGGTTCACCAATTGCAGAAAATTTCCATTCTCCATTTCTTCTATAGAGTTTACCTAAAATCATAGAAACAAATCCATAAAATTGTGCATCACTAGATACATTATATGTTGCTACGATATTATTTACACGCTCAGGTGTACCTTCATAAAGTCTAATTGATGCAAAAGGTATTGTTGCAAAATCTTGTCCTTGAAATGAATTAAGTACAAAAACAACATTATCAATATTTGCAGGGATTTGAGAAAGATTGATATTTATAACTTCATTATCAAGTCCATCATCTCCATCAATATCACCAGTTGTATCATCACCTGAGTGAGAAATACCTGCTGACTGCAAATTACCAAAATAAATAATTTCTGTCATATTTTTATTACTATCGAACACACCTGCCGATAAATCTAAATCAACAGCTTTTTTCTTTTTACCACCAAAAAGACCTGTTGTCTCAATAGCACCCCAGTTTGCACCAACACAAAAAGAGTTTAAATCGCTTCCATTGTCTTTTTTAAGGCTTATTTTTTGACCTTTTGATAAGTTAATAGCCATTTTATACACTTACTCCATAAGTTTTACAGAATCCTGCTAAACCTTCATTAAATCCAGCACCTACTGCTTTAAAGTTCCAACCATCATTTTTTCTATATAGTTCACCAAAATTAATAGCTGTTTCACTTGAATAATCTTCATCAAGCTCATATTTTGCAATTTCTGCACCACCATCTTGGTTAAGAATTCTGATAAATGAATTATTTACTTGTCCAAAGTTTTGCCCTCTACTATCTGCTTCATCAATTGTTACTGTAAAAATAATTTTCTCTACTTTAGAGTCTATTTTTGATAAATCAATTTTAATCTCTTCATCATCACCATCACCCTCACCAGTTTGGTTATCACCTTGATGAACAACTGCACCATCAGGAGAAGTAGCGTTATTATAAAAAATAAAATGTTCGTCACTTACAACTTTACCATCTGCACCTAATAAAAACAGTGACGCATCTAAGTCAAATTGAGCTCCTGTATCTGTTGCATTTGCATCCCAGCCTAAACCTACTTTGATATTTTTTAATCCTGGAGCTTCTTTACTTAGTGAAACTCTTCCACCTTTACTTAAACTTATTGCCATATTGAATCCTTTGAATATTTGATACTTTTTAAAAGTTCAAAACTATAACATACATAAGTTAATACGTTAACTTAAATTTTGACTTAAATTAAAAAAGTTAGATATAGGTTGTTTTGGCTACTATCTATACTCAAAATAAATTATTGGAGATAAAAATGAGTTTATGGGATGAAGTAGAAGAAGATAAGTCAAATGAAAAAATAGAAAATGAAAACCCAAATTTTTTTCAAAAGACAACAAGAGATTTTATAATTAATAATTTAATAGATTATAGTCTTACAAATGATTCAGTTAATGAACTTTTTGAAAAGTTATCTATTAAAATTAAAGATATTTCAAAAGAAGAAAAAGAAGCAGTATTAGAGATATTTACTAAAAATTCGAAGTTATTGGATTCTAATAACAGTTATCTTAATAATCCTATTAAAGGTATGAGATTAATATCCAATATTATTAAGAAAAGTTCATTAAATGATAAAACTCAACTAGAGATAAAATTTGATGAATTTAATAATTTCTTAAAAAATGATTTTATTAAATTTACAAATCAAATTTCTATCCCTAATGAAGCAGAACTGTATGATACATTGACTAATATTAGAGATGAATTAGCTGAAGATGTAAAATTTTTTGAACTTGTAAATAAAACTCATATTGGTGTTGGAGGTAGCTTTAGTGCTGGTAAATCATCATTTTTAAATTCTATTTTAGGTAGAGATATAGATGCTGATGACATATTGCCTATAAATTCTGTACCGACTACATCTATTCCTACATATATAGTTAAAAAAGATGGGAGTTCTAATTTATCTACAGATGATATTAATATATATACATTTAATCAAGATGGAAATCGTTCTAAAATTGATAGAGAGTCACTACTAGCCATATCGCATGAATTTAATAAAATTTATGGTTTTGGTTTGACTTCTATTATAAATAAAATTGTAGTAGATGTAGATACAATGTCGTATAAAAATATAGCATTTCTTGATACACCTGGATATTCAAAAGCTGATGGTGATGCCAATATAGACCAAAATATTGCTCAAAAACATTTGATAAATGCAGACTCTTTAATATGGTTAATTGATGCTGATAACGGAATTATTAGAGATGGAGATATTCAATTTATTAAGAGTCTCAATTTTAAAGGAGATATTTTATTTGTTTTGAATAAAGCAGATAAAAAACCAAAACAAGATATTATAAATATATTAGAAACAATACGAGAAACTCTTGTAAAGTACAATATAAATTATAAAGATATTGTAGCTTATTCTTCTCATGATAGAGAAGAATATTTTTCTGATAATAAAATAACTAATTTTTTAGATAATAAGAATATCGTTAAAATAACAGATTTCAAAGAGAAAACTTTGAGTATATTGGAAGAATATAATACTTATATTGAAAATTGCAAAAATAAAAGTTCTATATTATTAAAACTTTTTAATGAGTTAGATATATATGGTGCAGATATAGTCTCTAATTTAAGTGGATTTGACAATATTTTAAATAGCATCAAAGACGATAAAAATCAAAACAAAACAGATATTAAAGCTTATGGTAAAATTTATAATAATTTATCAGAAATATTAACTAGTATGGATAAACTATTTAATCAGCAAATAGATGCCAATAGCTTATATCAAAATGGTAGAAAATATTTTAAATCTGAACATTTTACTGAAGCCTTAAAAAATTTTAATAAAGCAACTAAATTAGATAATACAAATCCATTATACTATTTAGAAATTGGAAATACATATTTTAATATGCAACAATATGCAGAAACAATTAAAAATTTAAATAAAGCTATTGAACTAGATGATAGTGATGCTAGAAATTATTATACTATAGGATTAGCATATTATAATTTAGATAAAATCAAAAAAGCAATTAAAAATCTTGAAAAGGCTATTCAATTGGAACCATGGAATAGTGATTATATAGATACAAAAATAGAGTTGGAGAAAATAATATGAATAAACTAGAAGATATAAAGCAACAATTTAAAAAAATAAATAATTTTATAGATACAAATGATGTAAATTTATTTAAAGCTATAAGTAATAATATACTTGATTTAACAGGTGATAAATTTGATGAAAAAATAAATAGCGTAGTATCTAAAGATGGTGTACTTAGGATTGGAATTGTAGGGCAGGTAAAAGCTGGAAAGTCATCTTTTATAAATGCACTTTTATTTGAAGGTAAAGATATTTTACCAAAAGCATCTACACCTATGACAGCTGCCTTAACTGTCATTAAATATAGTGAAAACATATCAGCAGAAGTAGAGTTTTACTCTAAAGCCGATTGGGATATTGTAGAGAGAAAAGCAAATGATTATGAAAAAGCTTCTAAAGCGATAGAAAAAGAGCTAAAAAAAGATAAAAATTTTGCTCAAAAAGCTTTCATTTCATCTGCTGAGATTGAACAAGCTACTAAATTAAAAGTAGGAAATTCTATATATTCATCTTATGAAGTTTATATGATGGCAAAAAAAAGTGGATTAGATATTAAGGCACATATTGGCACAACTAAAACAATTTCTAAAGATATATCGTCTATAAATGAACTCGTTGGTAAGCTACAAGATTATGTAGGTGCAAATGGAAAATATACACCAATTACAAGAAATACAAATTTATATCTTAATATTCCTACAC
>JAMOSL010000107.1 GCA_027063105.1 Campylobacteraceae bacterium | reverse complement strand
CAATGCTATATGAGCTTTTCTAATTATCTCTAAACACTGTTTATCTTTAATATTATGTTTTAGCGTATAATATTCTGGATTTGTATATGATACCCAATTTCTCCCCTCATAATCTGAATAGAATAACATTTTTAGAGGTAAATCCATTCCCATACTAGGATTACATTTCATCAGTAATGAACCCATCTTAGGATTACCAAATACAACTACGGTTTCTGGTAAAATATGTAAATTTACATTTTTAGCATTTTGTGCATGATCTATAATTTGAAAAAGAGATAACCCATTTTCATCTAATAGTTTTTCAAATTTATCAACACCATCTTTTACGCTATATCTACTTTCAACAACTTCAATAAATATACCTTTACTTCTCTTAGTGGTACTATTACTATCTCCATCACTACTGCAACTTCGTATGGCCATAACACTATAAACTATTAAAGAAATAAGTATTGTCCATGATATTAATTTTTTCATATTTTAATACCTAAACATTAAACCTGAAATGCATAACATCACCATCTTGAACAATATACTCTTTGCCTTCAAGTCTCATTTTACCTGCATCTTTAGCCCCTGAATCACCTTGAAATTCTATAAAATCATTATAAGATATAACTTCAGCTCTAATAAATCCTTTTTCAAAATCATTATGAATAACAGCAGCAGATTTTGGCGCAGTTGTATTTTTCTTAATAGTCCACGCTCTTACCTCTTTAACTCCAGCAGTAAAATAACTCATAAGACCTAATTTATCAAAGCCTTTATGAATAATTTGGTCTAGTCCTGACTCTTTAACACCCAAAGACTCTAACATTTCTGTTTTTTCTTCTTCATCAAACTCTACCATCTCTTCTTCTATTTTAGCACATAGTTTAATAACTTCTCTATTATGTTTAGATGCATAATTTTTTAAAGCTAAAACAAATTCATTATCTTCTTCAAGTCCATCTTCATCAACATTTGCACCATATATAATTTCTTTGCTAGTTAAGAGTCTCATCTCTTTGTTCATATTTAGAAATACTTCATCTTCAAATCCATCAAAATTTGATACAGGATTTCCTTCTGCAATAAATTCCATTAAAGTTTCTGCTATGATTAATTGAGCTTTTGCTTCTTTATCATTTCCTCTTGCTTTTTTACTAACATTATCTATTCTTTTTTGTAAAGATTCAATATCAGCAAATAGTAACTCTTGTTCTATAATTTCTATATCTCTAAGTGGGTCAATAGAACCTTCTACATGAGTAATATTTTCATCTTCAAAACATCTAACTATCTCTAAAATAACTTCTGTTTCTCTAATATTTGTAAGAAATTTATTTCCTAATCCTTCACCTTTACTTGCACCCTTAACAAGACCTGCAATATCTACAAAATCTAGTGTAGAGTGTTGAATTCTTTCTGGATTTACAATTTTTGCTAACTCTTCTAATCTTTTGTCTGGTACAGGTACAACAGCTTTATTTGGTTCAATTGTACAAAACGGATAGTTTGCACTCTCTGCATTTTGTGCTTTTGTAAGAGCATTAAATGTTGTTGATTTTCCTACATTTGGAAGTCCTACTAGTCCTATTCCTAATCCCATATTATTATATACTCCTAAAATATTATTTTTGTGATTATAGCTAAATGCTACTTTTATTCTCTGGCTTTCAATTCTTGTTCAAATCGCCAACTTTTTCTATGTTCTATTATCTTTGATTTTTCTATGGTTTCTATTAGCATAGATTCTCTATCTTCTAGCATCATTTCGACCTCACCTTCTGGGTCAACTAGCATACTATCTCCATAAAACTTCCAGTTAATATCTCCATCTTGATACTCTCCTAAACGGTTAGCTCTTAATATGTAGCATCCATGAAGAAAAGCTTTAGTTTTTATTATTTCTCTCCATCTATTATGTGAACCAAATGTTGAAGATGTAGGAATTAAGACAATATCAACCTTTTTCTTAGTTACATATTCCCAAAATGGGTCAAAGTGTAATTCAAATCCTGACATAACCATAACTTTGAATCCATTAATCATAAATGAGAGTGGTGGTATTAATTTTTTTATAGGATTTGAGAAGAATTTTTTTTCATTCCAATGTGTATATGGTATTAGAATCTGTTGTTCATAATATATAATACTTCGTGGGGAGATTTTAGCTATAACTTTATAATATTCATCTTTTCTAATTTTGACAATTGGAGCAATAAATATTATATCATAACGAAGAGCAAAGGCTTTTAGAAGCTTGATATGTTTTTCACTCTGCTCTTTTACCATGCTCTTTGGCATATCTACTAACTCTTTAAAGAAATGATTTAGGACATATTCACCAATAAGAATAATTTTAACACCTCTTTGATGAGCATTTTTTAGGTAAAATTCTAATCTAGTCGCGTTCATTCCAAGTGTTGGAAGTTGTAGACAGCAAACAGTTAACTCTTTCATTTTAATCCTCTAATATATTTTTTATAATATAATCAAACTTCTCAAGCTCTACTAAAAAAGCATCATGTCCATAATTACTATCTATATTTATATAGGTGCTATATTGACCATTTCTTTTCATCATATTATGAATATGTTCCATCTCTTTTGGAAAAAAAAGATAATCACTATCAAAACTAATTAAATGAACTTTTGATTTAATCCTAAGTATTGCTTGATAAAGAGAGTCGTACCCTCTGGTTAAATTAAAAGTATTAATAGCTTTTACTATATATAAATAACTTAATGGGTCAAATATTTTACTAAAATTATTTGTATTATATTCCATATATCTTTCAACTTCATATCTTCCAAATAGTTCAAATAAACCATCTTTAGCTACATAATTTCTACCAAATTTATTATCCATTGAGTCTGGGCTAAGATATGATATATGACCTGCTATTCTTCCTAGTGCTAATCCATCTAATCCATTTTCTATAAATGCATCTTTCTCATAATGTCCGTTCATAAATCTTGGGTCTTTTCTAATCGCCTCTACAGCTACTTTATTAAATCCTATAGTCCATGGTCTTGTAGCATATGTTGATGCTAAGGATATAATCTCATCAGCTATATTCGGATAATCTACAGCAAATTGTAATGCTTGCATACCACCCATTGAACCACCTATAATAGCTTTTAAGTGATATATTCCTAAGTCTGATAAAAGTTGTATTTGAGCGTGAACCATATCTTTTATAGTTACAACAGGAAACTTAAGTCGATAAGGTTCTGAAGATGGATATTGTTCGCTCATTGGTGAAGTTGAACCGAAACAGCTTCCTATAACATTTGTAGATATTATAAAAAATTTGCTTGTATCAATAGCCTTGCCATCTCCAATTAATCCATTCCACCAACCAGCTTTTGTCTCTCCATCATAAGTTCCTGATGCATGATGAGAACCACTAAGTGCATGACATAATAGAATAACATTACTCTTATCACTATTTATTGTTCCATAAGTTTCATAAGCTATTTGATATGGTTCTAATATTCGACCACTCTCTAAATATAATGGACTACTAAATTGTTTAATATGTGTTTCGATAATCATTATTTAATATTCTAATGCCTCTTTTAAATCAGAAATTAAATCATTTATATCTTCAATTCCGACACTAAGTCTAATTAATCCTTCTGGAACACCTGCATCTATAAGTTCTTCTTTGCTTAATTGTTGATGTGTTGTTGATGCTGGATGAGTAATAATAGACTTGCTATCCCCAATATTTGTAACTAATTTAAATATCTTTGTATTATCTGCTATTCTTTTTGCAATATCAATATTATCAACTTCAAAACTAAGTAGTCCACTAGCTCCACCATTAAGATATTTTTTTGCCATATCATAGTTTTTATTACTTTTTAAATATGGATAATTTACTTTATTTATTTTTGGATGAGACTCTAAAAATTCTGCTATTTTTAAAGCTGAAGATGAGTGTTGTTTCATTCTTAATGGTAATGTTTCTAATCCTTGAATATATAACCAAGAGTTAAATGGACTAGGCGTTGCACCTAAATCTCTAAGTAGAGAAAGTCTAGCTCTTAATGTAAATGGAGGTAGTCCAACATCAGAATATATTAATCCATGATAAGTAACATCTGGTTCATTAAAGTGATAATATTTAGAATTTCCTTTTATTTTATCAAGAATATTTTTACTCTCTACAATAATTCCACCTATTGCTAATCCTTGACCTGTTGTATATTTACTAGCACTATGAACAACTATATCACAACCTAAAAGAAGAGGTTTGCATAACATAGGAGTAGCTACTGTATTATCTACACAAGTTAATATTTGATGTTTATTAGCAATATTAACAATAGTATCAAAATCAGGAACATCTACTGTAGGATTAGTAATACTTTCAAATAAAATTAATTTACTTTTTTCATCTATAAGTTTCTCTATTTCACTAGGGTTATTAACATCAAAATATCTGGTTTCAATACCAAATCTTTTAATTGTATGTCCTGTTAAAGTTGTTGTTCCACCATAAACTTGTTTTGCAACAATAATATTATCACCAGCTTCTGCCACATTTGCAATAGCGTAAAATATAGCACTCATTCCACTAGAAGTTCCAAGTCCAGCACTACCACCTTCTAATAAAGCAAATCTTTTTTCAAAAACATCAGTTGTTGGATTCATAAGTCTAGTATATATGTTTCCTAACTCTTTTAAAGCAAATCTATCAGCTGCTTGGTCTGTACTCTTAAATTCATAAGCTGTAGATTGATATATGGGAACAGCCATAGTTCCTTGAGCATCTTTTGTATATCCTGCGTGAACAGCTAAAGTTTGATCATTCATTTTTATTCCATTTATTAAATATTTATATTATTAACAATATTGTATCCATTTGGTGATTAAATTAATATTTATCTATCTATATCCTCGTTTCCCTTTTCTAAAACAGTTTTCGCATATTGAAAATCTATAACTGAAATCTAATATTTTAGAACATCGATTACATTTTTTTACAAAATGACCTTTTTTAAGAGAGTTTTCTATAAATTGATTTAATCTTACTCTAGCACTTATAGCCTTTTGCGTATCTTTAAAACTTTCTGGGAATTTAAATGATAACCATAAATATAATGAAATTTCTCTTACTCTATCTTCTGCATTTAGTAACATATCATTTGTTTGAGCAAAAACTGGTAAATCTCTTGGAGGTATATATATAACTTCTTCCTCTTTCTCTATACTTTTAATATATCTATGAAATACTGATTCTATATATGGCGATGAGGTACTAGCAGGAGCACAAGTTAAAAAATATCTAGTTCTTAAATCAAGTTCATACTCATCAACTATATTTGCTATTTCTAGCATTGAATCTATATTTCCTGCCACAAAAGGACCTTCAAACTCCATATTTTCGGCAAAGAATGTCAAAATTTCCATAATATTATTAGTCTCTAAAATCTCTCCTATTAACATAGCATGTTCAAGACTAGCCATAACAGAAAATGGTAACTCTATTTCAGTTAATGGCTTATGAAATTGTCTAGTTATTGTTTCTAAAGAATTTTTATCTAAAGCTCCAACATATCCTATCTCTTCCATACCGTATCGTCCTGCTCTACCTGAAATTTGTAGAATTTCTGATGGAAGTAACTCTCTTCTTCTTAACCCATCAAATTTATTATCCTTAGAGAATAATATAGTTTTAATCGGTAGATTTAAACCCATAGCAATAGCATCTGTAGCTACTAATATGCTACTTTCTCCATCTCTAAATCGTCTAGCTTCTTCTCTTCTAACTTCTGGAGATAAATTTCCATATATTACTGATACACTATAATCTAATGATAATCTTTGTTTTAATCCTAATACATCTCTTCTTGAAAATGCTACAATAGCTGTCTGCTTTTCTATTTTATTTAAAGAGATAGGTTTTTCTAATATTTCTAAAGGATTTTTTCTTTTAAATTCTATGACTTCTAATGGTTCATCAAGATATTCACATAATGCTCTAACTGCTTCTAAAGCATTTGAAGAACCCGTTAATATAATTTTTTTAGCTGGTACACCAATAAGTGCATTTGCCCAAGCCCAACCTCTATCTCTATCATCAATCATTTGCATTTCATCTATTACACATACATCTACATCTACACTACTATTTAACATTTCAATTGTAGATGATATATGAGTTGATTCTTCATCAATAATCTCTTCTTCCCCAGTTATTAGAGATATTGCTACGCCATCTTTTTTAAGATTTTCGTATCCTTCTAGTGCTAAAAGTCTTAGAGGTGCTAAGTAATATCCTGTATCTGCTTTTTTAAGATACTCCATGGCACTATATGTTTTTCCACTATTTGTTTCACCAATATGAAAAATTATTTCTCTATTTAAAGACCTTGCGAGAGGAAAAAGATTTTTAAAATCTCTAATACTTTTTGCTAAAAGTTCTTCTCTCATTTTTTTCTCTTTTATTGGTTGTATATAATCCCAGAATTGATATAAAACGCGTCTTCTACTCTTCTCTTTAAGATTTAAGATTTTGTTATTATTGATTTGGGGAACTACAAACCTTATAATAAATTCATGTAATTTTTTGTTTTCTATATTTAGATTACTTGATAAATCTTTCATCTCCATATATAAATCATTAATTATACTATCAAAACTTTTTACTGTATCTTCATTTACTCTATTAAAATCAGGTACTATAGGTAACTCTATTCCATGCCAAATATCATGATATATTATCTCTTTGGAGTATGATACTTTAATATTATATTTGACTTTTGTTCCAAAAAGGAGAAATTCTTTCTGTTTTCCTATTATAAACTGCTCATCACTCTCAAAAAGATTATATTTAGGATTTATTTTGTCAAGAATATTTCCTATAATCTCTATATTTATTGGAATATGATATAGCTTTACTTCTGTAGACATTGTTCTAATTGTATTTATTATTTGTTCTTGAGATAGATATTTATGCTCTTTATTTATCAATGATGATATAAAGGTATCTATTAATTCTTGTCTATCAGAAATTAATATCTCTTTTTCTATTGATAGAATATTTTCTATTTCACTATTTTTTTTACTCCATAGTGTACTGAAATCTATAGGTTTTGATTTGGTAAGCAATCTTTTTGTGAAGTCTATGTCTCTCATTTTAAAAATATAACTCTCATAAAAACTCATACTCTCTACATTATCAAAAATTACTTCTAAGTTTTTTTCTAAAGATACTAAACGATTTTTTATCCTAATATATTTTAATTTTGCTTCTATTTTTTCTTCAGTTATTTTAATTCTTTTTGTATTTATAAAAGTGTCTAGTATCTCGCTTTCTTCTTCTTTTGTATGTGTAGTTTTTTCAAGTAACATTATTATCTTATCAACAGTATCTACAGGTTTTTCTTTTGAAATGGCACATCTTGGAGATATTGATTGACGCAAATATCTAACTATCTCTTCTCTAGCTCTATGGTCTCCTTCGCTCCATCTCCTTCTAAGACCTCGTATCATTTCATCTCTATCTAAATTAAAAAGTTCTAATTCTAAAAGCATACATAATTCTACTAATCTATCATCTGCGAGTTGAGTTATACCTTCCTCAAATGGTAATCCATCAAAGAAATTACGAATTTTATTATTTAGTTTTATAAGATATTTTCTTTTTTTATTCGCCATAATATTTCACTTATTTTTTAAATTTAAAATATAGTATATCTGACTTTTACCAAAATATGAAGTGAAATTAGATAAACTTACAATAATAAAGTAAATTTTTTAGGAAAGAGATAAATGTCTAATTATATTACAGGTGCTACAACAGCACTTATAACACCTTTTAAAAATGGAGTTTTAGATGAGGATACCTATGCTACACTCATTCAAAGACAGATAAATAATGGAATTAACGCTATATGTCCAGTAGGAACAACAGGTGAAAGTGCAACACTTAGCCATAATGAGCATAAAAGATGTATAGAAATTGCAGTTGAAGTATGTAAAGGTACTGATACAAAAGTTTTAGCTGGAGCAGGAAGCAATGCAACTCATGAAGCAATTGATATTGCAAAACATGCAGAGTCTTGTGGAGTTGATGCAATATTTTCGGTAAGTCCATATTATAATAAACCTAGTCAAGAGGGTTTATATCAGCATTATAAAGCTATTGCATCTGCTGTTGACCTTCCATTTATGTTATATAATGTACCAAGTAGAACAGGTGTTGATATTATGCCTGATACAGTTATAAGACTTTTTGATGATGTTCCAAATATATTTGGAATAAAAGAGGCGACAGGGTCTATTGAAAGAAGTATAGAATTATTATCAAGACGACCAGATTTATATCTATTTTCTGGAGATGATGCTATTGATTATCCAATTTTAGCAAATGGTGGACGAGGAATAACATCTGTAACTTCTAATCTTATTCCTGATTTAAAAAGTAAATTGGTTAAACGAGCATTAGAGGGTGATTTTAAAACAGCTAAAGAGATTAATGATAAATTATATCCTATTAATAAAGTTATGTTTTGCGAGAGTAATCCTATTCCAATTAAAGCAGCAATGTATATAGCAGGATTAACTCCAACGCTAGAGTATCGTCTTCCTCTTTTACCTCCAAGTCTTGAAAATATGAAAAAGATAGAAGATGTTATAAAAAATTATGAAATTGTAGGAGTATAATTATGATGAAGGGTAAAACAGTAGTAATTACAGGAGCAACAAAAGGTATAGGAAAAGCTATTGCAGAGAAATTTGCAAAAGAAGGTGTAGATGTAGCATTTACATATAATAGTAATAAAGAAATTGCCAATATTATCGCAAAAGAATTATCAGAGAAATATGGAATTAAAGCAAAAGCTTATCCATTAAATATTTTAGAATTAGATGAGTTTAAACCACTATTTTTAGAAATTGATAAAGATTTTGATAGAATTGACTTCTTTGTATCTAATGCTATGATTTATGGGAGACCAGTTGTCGGTGGATATGGTAAATTCATGAAGCTTAGACCTGCTAAAGGATTACAAAATATATATACAGCAACTGTTGGTGCATTTGTTAGAGGTTCTCAAGAGTCAGCTAAAAGAATGGAAAAAGTTGGTGGTGGTTCAATTGTAACTATGTCAAGTACAGGTAATCTTATATATATAGATAATTATGCAGGTCATGGAACAAATAAAGCAGCAGTTGAAGCTATGAGTCGTTATGCAGCTGTTGAATTAGGTGCTATGGGAATTAGAGTAAATGCTGTCAGTGGTGGACCAATTGATACAGATGCATTAAAAGCATTTACAAACTATGAAGAGGTTAAATCAGAGACAATTAAACGGTCAGCTGTTAATAGAATGGGTAGTCCAGAAGATATTGCAGGTTCTGTATATTTTTTATGTACACCAGAAGCTAGTTGGATAACAGGACAAACACTTGTAGTTGATGGTGGAACTACATTTAGATAAAAAATCAATAAAGGATAAAATATGTTTAAAATAGCAATCATGGCATCAATAAGTACAGTATTAGTTTGGGGGTCTTTTATTCCTACATTAAGTGGAGATACAAGATATAAAGATAAAACTTATCAAAGAGATGATAATAAAAGTGTAGTTTTTAATACAAAAACAAATAAAATATTTAGTGATTTTGAAAATAAGAATAAATATACATTCGCTAAAGCACAAGAGTATTGTAAAAATTTAGAATATGCAGAATATAAAGATTGGAGAGTTCCATCTTATGAAGAGTTAAGAGATTTACTTGATATCCCTCGTCAACCAGTATCAATTAAACATCCATTTAAAAATGTTCAAAAAGGTATTTATTGGAGTTCTAGTGAAGATAGATATAAAAATTCATGGTATACAGATTTTGATTTAGGTAGATATAGCACAGGAAAGAATACTAAAGAGTTTTTTGTAATGTGTGTAAGAGACGCAAAAAAGAGTAAGTAGAATAGTTATTATATA
>JAMOSL010000106.1 GCA_027063105.1 Campylobacteraceae bacterium | reverse complement strand
TAAATTATTTAAAAAAAAAGCAATAATCAAAGAGGACATTATCGAGGAATCTACGGCTTAGTAGATATTGATACTCTAAATAAAAAGAGTATCACCTTAATAGAATTCCTAAAACATATATCCCCCTTAAATATAAAAATAATTCAATATAGAAATAAATTTGGCTCATTTGAAGAGAAAAAATTTGACTTAGAATTAATAAGAAAATCTTATAATGGTAAAATCATAGTAAATGATAATATAGAACTTATAGATTATGCTGATGGAATACATCTAGGACAAGAAGATATAAGCGATATTAATTCAGATAAAGAAAAAGCTATTAAAATAATAAGAGAAAAAATAGGCGATAAATTATTAGGATTATCAACACATAATAGCGATGAAATTCTTGAAGCAAATGATTTAGACATAGACTATATAGGATTAGGAGCATATCGTACAACTGATACAAAATCAGAAGCTAAAGTTCTAGGTAATAAACTTTTAGAGATAGCTAAATTATCCACACATCCAGTAGGAGTAATTGGTGGAGTAACGCTAGATGATAATTTTGAAGATTATATAGCATATAAAGTTATTGGAAGTGGATTATTTTAATATTCTTAAGATAGAATAAAATAAAAGATTTATTATCAAAACTAATCAACTTGTAAATATTTCTTCATCTTATTCTAGCATATTATTGATATTTATTATCTCTATTTCTAAACTCTCACATACTTCTAGCATAAAAGCAAAAGAAAAAGACCCACGGTGAATTTTTGTCCTAATCGTATTGGCTGAATATTCATAACCTTTTTCTGCCATCAATGTAGATAATTTAGGATAATTGATATTTCTTTTTTTGAGTTCTCTATTAATTATTTCTTTTGCTTTTTCTTTCATTTTATTCTCTTTGCTTTAAAGTTATAAAATTATAGCAGATAAAATCTCATCTTGACAAAACGCTGCGAATATGATACAATTTGACTTATTTTTACTATCAAAGGGTTATTATGTCTTTCAAAATATTTTCAACATTCACAGGAGCAGGAGGCTTAGATATTGGCTTTCATGGTGATTTCAATTTCTTAGGTACTCACTATCCCAAACTCAACTTTACAACAACAAAAGCCCTAGAGATAAACCCTCATGCGTGTGAAACTCTTAAACATGATAAGAAGTATTTTAAAGATACAGATGTATTAAATGAAGACATCACAAAAGTAAATCCAAATGACTTTAAAGAAGAGAATTATGATGTACTTTTGGGGGGATTTCCTTGCATCGCATTTTCTATCGTTGGCAAACGCATAGGGATAGAAGATGACATCAATGGAAAACTTTATAAAAACTTTGTAAACTTTGTAGAAGTCTTAAGACCCAAAGTATTTTTAGCAGAAAATGTCAAAGGCATTTTATCAGCCAACAAAGGTGAAGCGATTAAAATCATTACCAAAAGATTTGAAGATACTGGCTATTCGTTGCAAGTACATTTAGTCAATTTTGCAAATTATGGAGTGCCACAACTT
>JAMOSL010000105.1 GCA_027063105.1 Campylobacteraceae bacterium | reverse complement strand
ATGGGTGAAACAAAATCTACATTAATTATTCAAGAATTTTTATCAGAATACTATAAAGATATTAGAAATGATAATTTTGCAAGAGTAGCTACTAGTGTATTTCCTATGTTAGGAATTTTAGGAACTTTCATAGCTATTGCTCACTCTATGCCTGATTTTAGAGTAGAAAATGTAGATGCCTTGGATAAAGAAATTTCGGTACTTTTATCAGGAATAGGTACAGCATTTTATGCATCTATTTATGGAATATTTTTATCTCTTTTATGGACATATTTTGAGAAAAGAGGTTCTGCTAAAGTTGATAATAACTTATATAATTTAGAGAAAGTATATAACAAACATATTTGGAAAAGAAGAGAGTTACTTAAGCATGAACATCAGCAAAGTGAATTTAGAGATCAACTTATTGTAAATACACTAAAAGAGACATTTAACTTAGATTTTATTAAAGAGTTAACTGAACATCATATAGAGAGTTATAAAACAGTTGTGGCAGAGACAAATAAAAACTTTAATATACTAAAAAATGATATGAAAATAGTATCAAAAGAGCTTCAAGATACTATTAGTATGGTAGAAGATAGACAAGAATCTATAAATGCTGTATCACAAATAAAAACTAATATAGAAGGTTTTAATAGAAATGCACAAAAAGTAGAAGAGACTTTAAGTCATTTTGATAATTCTGTAGATAGAACCTTTGTAAAAATAGATAATGAAGTTGGCGAAGTTGTTGAAAAATTATCTGAATTTGCTTTAGTAATTAGTGAACAAAATAGAGAAATACAAGAGAGTCTAAGACTTCAAAAGCTAGAAAATAGCAATCATCAATAAGGAGTTTTTTTATGTTTAGAAAAAAAGAGTCTGTAGAAGATAGTAATTTTTGGATATCTTATGCAGATTTAATGGCAGGATTGCTATTTGTTTTTATCCTTTTAATTGGAATGATTGTATCAAAATCTATTATATTAAAAAGTAATTTACATGATAGAGAGGATAAACTAGAGAATACGCAAAAAAACTTAGAAGATAAATTAAGTAAAGTTGATAAATTAAAAATAGAAGTAAAGGAAAAAGATGAACTTGCTAAAGGACAAGATGAGACACTTACTTTAAAAGATAAAGAGATAATATTCAAAGATGAAGAGATACAAAAACTAAATAAACTGCTATTGAAAGCAAATACAGAAAAAGATAACCTAAATGGTAAAATTGTAATAGTTCAAAATCTTTTAGAAAGTTCTAAAGAAAATATATTTAATAGAGATAAAAGTATTGAGAATTATGAGAATAAGATTATAATTTTATCAAATCAAGTGACAGAACAGAATAGTACACTTAAATTAAAAGATGAAGAGATGCTACAAATTATGAATGCTCTTGATGAAAAGGCTACGAAATATAATTTAATAGTAGCAAATCTTCAAAGTCAGAAGGCTAAGATTAAAAGTTTGACAGGAATTAAAATAAAAGTAATATCAGCTCTTAAAAAAGCTTTAGGTAATAATATTGCTATAAATCCTAAAAATGGTTCATTAAGATTATCTTCTAATATTCTTTTTGATAAAGGTAGTGCCTTGTTAAAATCAGAATCACAAGATAAAATAAAAGAAGCGTTTGAAAAATATATTGGTGAATTATTAACAAACAAAGATATTAAATCCCATTTAGATAGAATAATTGTAGAAGGTCATACAGATAGTGATGGAACATATTTACGAAATTTAGAGTTATCACAAGAGAGAGCATTTGAAGTTATGACATATATTTTAAGTTTAGATTTTTCCAAAAAACATAATTTAAAATCTCTAATCACTGCTACAGGTCGTTCATACCTTGATATAATCAAAGTTAATGGTATTGAGGATAAGGATGCATCAAGAAGAATTGATATTAAATTTAGACTTAAAAATCAAGATGCAATGGAAGAAATAGAGAAGGTATTAGATGCCAAATAATTTTGAACCAATAAAAATTAAAAAGGCAAAAGATAACTTAACTAAGAATTTAGAGATTGCAAAAGAGAATAAATATATAGATGAAGATAATAAAAAACAAAATATATTTATGCTTTTGATGCAACTATGGTATAGAATTTTTAGGGGATAGATTTGTCAAAAATAGATTGATACTAAGTTTATTTCTGAAAAGATGATGATATGATACTCATAAATTCATCTTTTGTTTTTTTCTCTTTTTTAAATATCCCTCGAAGTGCTGAAGTGACTGTTGTAGAACAAATCTTCTGTACACCTCTCATCTCCATACACATATGTCTAGCATCAATCACTACAGCTACACCTTTTGGATTTACAGCTTCATTAATTGCATCTGCTATCTGTTCTGTTAATTGCTCTTGGATTTGTAATCTTCTTGAAAATACATCAACAACTCTTGGTATTTTAGATAAACCTACCACTTTTCCATTTGGGATATATGCCACATGAGCTTTTCCAATAATAGGTAACATATGATGTTCACAAGTTGAATATAACTCTATATCTTTCACTATGACCATCTCATTATTTGTGCTTGTAAAGAGTGCTTTTCTCATGATTTCTATAGGGTCTTGGTCATATCCACTACACATAAATTCCCATGCTTTAGTAACTCTTTTAGGGGTATCAAGTAACCCTTCTCTTGAAGGATCTTCTCCAATATATTCTAACACTTTTCTTATAGAATCTTCCACTATAATACCTTTTTATTTAAACTTATATTAATCTGTATTTTACACTTGTAAATCTGAATATAAGTTTAAAGAATTAAAGCACTAATTACTAAATAAAACTAGGTGCATCATTTGCGAATAGGATTAAATCTCCTACTTCTGTTTGAATTACTAATATCTCTTCCATATCAGATTTATTTTTTAATCTTACAAATTTATTTTCATCAACTTCTCTTTGAAAGATTGGACAGTTTAAATCACCTGATACTATTATTATGTCAAATATTTCGTTAACTTTTTTTGCAACTTGAATATTTAACTCATCATTGGCTTCTATTAATCCAGGAGTAATTATTACTTTTCTTCCTTGATATGTTTTTGCTAATTCAAATGATGCCATCATTCCATCTATATTCCCATTAAAACTGTCATCTAAAATAATTTTTCCACCAGCATCTATTCTTTGTAATCTATGAGGAACTTGTTTAAGAGTTTTGAATCTTTCGATAATAGTTTTGTCATTTAACCCTAAAGCTTTTGCTACTTTTACAATTGCTGTCAAGTTTATTGCATTAAACGAACCTAATAGATTAGTTGAATATTCGATTTCATCTATTTTAAATGAAGTTCCATCAAGTGATGCTTTTATATCAAAGATTTCATCTCCAAACTTATGAATTTTATCGCTAGGATTTATATTTGCACTATTATGTATCCATGCTTCTTTTAATCTATTACTTTGGATAATCTCCATTTTAGTATTTCTAATATTCTCTAGGCTCTTAAAATATTCTATATGTGCAGAACCTATTTTTCCTACAATTGCATAATGTGGATTTATGAATGTAGAAATCTCAGATATATCGCCCTTTTCTCTAGCACCCATCTCTACAATATAAACTTCTGTATCATCAGGAAGTTTTTGATTTATGTCTGCAACTATACCTCCAAATGTATTAATAGAGCGTGGAGTAGCATAAGTTCTATATTTTTCTTTTAGGGTTTCTTCTAAATAATTTTTAATACTAGTTTTTCCATAACTAGCTGTTATACCTATAATAATTAATTTATCCATACGCTTTATTTTTTTATCTGCCATTTTTACAAAACTACTAAATATCATTTTTTCCGTAAGCCATGATACTCCTAATGCTAACATTAAAGGTATAAATATGGTAAATGCTTTAAATATAAAAGTTATAAATATAGCAAAGCCCAATAAAGCCATAAAAAATCGTTTAATTCTAGCTGTAAATACAAGTTTTTTATCCAGACCTTTTATCCAAAATATAAATAATATTATATAAAATAATACAACAATAAATCCATATTTCTTATTTGTTATGGCAGATATTAACTCATAAGAGACAAATGGGATTAAAAAATATATGAAGTGCCACCATACTTTTGTATGATGAAATATTACTCTTTTTAGTCTGTAGCTATACCATTGCATATTTGTTATAAAATAGTAACCTATCATTGATATAAATATTAAATAAGCTATTGTATTAAGATATATCATTTAAAAAGCTCCTTGTTATTGTATCTGAAATAAATTTGCTGTATTTTAAAAAGAAAAAATGGTCTCCATCAAGTGTATATAACTTGCTATGTGGTAAAAGTTCTTCTATTTTAGTAGCAGTCCAGAGAGGTGTTGCAGTATCATATTTCCCCCAGAATAAAATAGCTTGACTATATGAATTTTTAAAATTATCTTCAAATTTTTCATCTACAATATGCTTGAATGTTTGATACATATTATGATTCATGCCTTTCACATCACTACTTCTAAAAATATTGGTAAATCCTTTTAATCCTAAAGCTTTTAGAGTCTTGCTCATAGCTATTTTAAATTTTACTTTTATAGGTTTAGGAACTAAAATACCAGATGATGATAAAAGAACTAAGTTTGGACTATCCATTAAAGTAGCAACTTTTCCACCAAATGAATGACCCATAATAATATATGCTTTAGTATGTATTTGATTTAAAAATCTTTGTATGATTATTGCATAATCTCTTGTTTCTAAGACCATGTCATTACTACTTTTCCCAAATCCAGGCATATCAATATAGATATGTTTCAATTTTTTAAGAGTTGTGCCAAATGCTTTTTTCATAATCTCTTTATTGCTTCCCCAACCATGTAGGATAACAATAGCCTCTTGTTTTGATGGATTTACTATTTCATAGGATATAGTAAATCTCTTCTCTTCGTAATAAATTTCTCGTGATGCCATAAGTTTGCCAATATATATAAGATAATAGTGTGATTTTATCATAAATTTTACTATTTTATATACTTCATTGATGAAAATAGGGTAGAATAATAGAAATATTATTTTATAAAAGGATAAAGAATGAAAGTATTACTTATTAAAGATGTTAAATCATTAGGAAAAACTGGAGAAATTAAAGATGTAAAAGATGGATATGGTCAAAACTTTTTAATTGCTAAAGGTTTGGCAAAATTAGCAACGCCAGAGATTGTTAAGAATTGGAAAGCTGAGCAAGAGAGAGTAGCAAAGCAGTTAACAGATGATTTAGAAAGATTAGCAAAAGAGAAAAAAGTATTTGAAGATGCTATTATTAGAATAGAGAAGCCATTAGCACCAGTTGGTATCAAAGGTTCGGTTGGAAATGCAGATATATCTAAAGCAATTAAAGAGCAGTTAAATATAGACTTAGACAAAAAACATATTAATCTTAAAAGAGCAATTAAATCAACAGGTATCCATGATGTAGATGCAAAACTAGGTCATGGGATTCATGCTACTTTAAAAGTTGAAGTAGTAGGAGTTTAATAGTGTTTCACGCTACAACTATATTGGCATATAAAGGCAAAAATAAAGCAGTTATCGGTGGAGATGGTCAAGTCACATTTGGAGATACCGTATTAAAAGGTAATGCAACTAAAATTCGTAGACTTCATAATGGCGATGTTTTAGGTGGATTTGCAGGAAGTACAGCAGATGCTTTTAATCTTTTTGATATGTTTGAAGGATTTCTTAATGAGAAAAAAGGTGATTTATTCAGAGCAGTTATCGCATTTTCTAAGGCTTGGAGAAAAGATAAACATTTGCGTCAATTAGAAGCTATGATGATAGTTTTAAATAGAGAGCATATATTTATATTAAGTGGAACAGGTGATGTGGTCGAACCAGAAGATGGTCAGATTGCAGCTATTGGTTCAGGTGGCAATTATGCAATATCATCAGCTAGAGCTTTGGCTAAACACTCATCTCTTGATGAAGAAGTTTTAGTTGAAGAGTCTTTAAAGATTGCAGGTGATTTGTGTATATATACAAATAAAAATATTAAAATATTAAAGTTAGAAGATTAAAGGGAAGATTTGGAAAATTTAACACCAAAAGAGATTGTATCGTATTTAGATCAGTATGTTATCGGTCAGAATAATGCAAAAAAGACAATAGCAGTAGCTTTAAGAAATAGATATAGAAGAATGCAATTACCAGCAGAAATTCAACAAGATGTAATGCCTAAGAATATTCTAATGATAGGTAGTACAGGAATTGGTAAAACAGAGATTGCTAGACGATTATCTAAAATGATGGAATTACCATTTATTAAGATAGAGGCTAGTAAATATACAGAAGTTGGATTTGTTGGTAGAGATGTAGAGTCTATGATTCGAGATTTAGCATCTATCTCTTTGAAATTGGTTAGAGAGAGTCAAAACTCTAAAAATGGAGATAAGATAGAGGCATATATTGAAAATAAAATTATAGAAAAACTTCTTCCTCCTCTACCTCAAGGAGTTAGTGAACAAAAAACAGATGAGTATGAAGCTTCTTTTTTACGAATGCAAAAAAAGTTTGAGAATGGAGATTTAGACCATTTAGTTATTAAAATAGAGATGCCTACTAATAGTGTAGATATGAGCAATAGTGGATTACCTCCTCAAATGATAGATGTTCAAGAGTCAATATCAAAAGTATTGGGTGGATTAAATAAAAAAGGTAAAGAGAAAGAGGTAACTGTAAAAGAGGCAAAAACTATTTTGGCACAAGAGGCAAGTCAAGAGCTTTTTGATGAAGATAAGCTAAAAGAATTGGCTCTCAAAAGAGTAGAAGAAGGTGGTATTATATTCATTGATGAGATTGATAAAATTGCTGTTCCTTCAGGTAGTCAAGGTAGACAAGACCCAAGTAAAGAGGGAGTTCAGAGAGATTTACTTCCTATTGTAGAGGGTAGTACAGTTCAAACAAAATTAGGATTAGTAAATACAGACCATATTCTATTTATATCAGCAGGTGCTTTCCATTTAAGTAAACCTAGTGATTTGATTCCTGAACTTCAAGGTAGATTTCCGTTAAGAGTAGAATTAGATAGTTTAACGGAAGATGTATTATACAGAATATTAACTGAACCAAAAAATTCTTTAATTACACAATATAAAGCACTTATGGAAGTTGAAGGTGTTGATTTAGAATTTACTGAAGATGCATTAAGAACTATTGCATATTATTCATTTTTAGCAAATGAAAAAACAGAAGATATAGGAGCTAGACGACTTCATACTGTTATGGAGAAGATTTTGGAAGAGATTAGTTTTGAAGCAGATGAACATAGTGGAGAAATTATCAAAGTTGATGAGGTCTTAGTAAAAGATAAATTGGATAAGGTTGTTGAAGATGAAGATACTACAAGGTATATTTTATAATGAGTGATATTAAAACAAAAGCTGGATTTGTAGCAGTTGTAGGACGACCAAATTCAGGGAAAAGTACGCTTTTGAACCATTTAGTTGGAGAAAAACTAGCAATGGTATCAAAAAAGGCACAAGCTACAAGAAAAAGAATGAATATTATTGTAATGCATGATGAGACTCAAATTATTTTTGTAGATACACCAGGTATTCATAAGAAAGAGAGACTGCTTAATCAATTTATGTTAGATGAGGCTTTAAAGGCTATGGGAGATAGTGATTTAATTCTATTTTTAGCTCCTGCTACTGATAAATTAGTTGAATATGAAAAATTCTTGGCACTTCCACAGAGCCAAAATATTAAACATATTATTCTATTGACAAAAGTTGACCATATTAAAAATGGAGATTTACTTAAGAAGCTAGGTGAGTATCAAAAATATCAAGATAGATTTGAGGCTATTATTCCATTCTCTGTAAATAAGAAGATTGGTAAAAACCAGCTTTTAAATGAGATTAGTAAATATCTTCCAAACTCTCCATTTTTGTATGATACAGAGATATTAACAACAGAGAATATTAGAGATATTTATAAAGAGTTGATTAGAGAATCTATTTTTGAAAATCTAAGCGATGAGATACCTTATGAGAGTGATGTCACTATTGAAAAGATAGAAGAGAGTGATACACTTGATAAAATTTATGCCACTGTTGTTGTTGAAAAAGATACACAAAAAGGTATTATTGTCGGAAACAATGGAGAGACTATTAAGCGATTAGGTAAAACAGCTAGAAAACAGATGGAATTCTTTGCACAAAAGAAAATATATTTAAATCTATTCGTTTCTGTTAAAAAAGGTTGGAGTAAAAATGTTGACTCACTAGAAGAGTTTGGATATATCGTTTAACTAAAAAGGAAAAAATATGTCTTCTAAATTAAATATTCTAATATCTGCCTCAGAGGTTGTTCCATTTGCAAAAAGTGGTGGATTAGCTGATGTTGTAGGTGCTTTACCAAAAGCTTTACAAGAGTTAGGTCATAATGTTATAGTAATAATGCCTAGATATTATATTATTGATAAAGATAAATATTCTCTAACTCCACTTGATGGAGCATTGGGTGTTCCTATGGGTGTTATTGGTGAAGAGTGGGCAGAGATTTATGAAGGAGTTTTACCAAATAGTGAAGTGCCTGTATATTTTATAGAAAATGACCACTATTTTGGACGGAAAAATCTATATGATGAGAATGGAATAGGATTTAATGATAATGATAACCGTTTCATCTTTTTGAGTAGAGCATCTATGCAGTTAGCAAAGAAATTAGATTTTAAACCTGATATTATTCATGCAAATGATTGGCATACAGCATCTATCCCTATTATGTTAAAAACAATTTATGCTTCTGACCCACATTTTAAAAATACAGCTTCAGTATTAAGTATTCATAATCTTCAACATCAAGGGAAATTCTATAAAGGTGGTATGGATATTCTTGATATAGGTTGGGAACATTTTAATCATCATGAATTAGAAGAGTATGGTGGAATAAATCTTTTAAAAGGTGGAATAGTTCACGCAAATGCGATTAATGCAGTTAGTCACAAATATTCTGAAGAGATAAAAACAGCTGAATTTGGTTGGGGTTTGGAAGATGTGATTATTGATAATCAAGATAAACTATTTGGAATACTAAATGGTGTAGATTATGATGAGTGGAGCCCTTTAATTGATGAACTTATACCATCTAAATATGATATAGATAATTTAGATGGTAAGAAAATATGTAAAGAAGAACTTCAATCAAAATTTAATTTGCCTATAGATGAAAATATTCCATTAATTGGATTAGTTGGAAGATTAGCTGACCAAAAGGGTATAACTCTTTTAGCTGAAGCTATATGGGAAATTTTAGAGCTTGATTTACAAATAGTTTTATTAGGAACAGGAGAGGCTTGGGCTGAAGAATTCTTTTTGGATATAGCAAAAAAGTATCCCAATAAGTTCGGATGTTATATTGGATATAAAAATGATTTAGCTCACCAAATAGAAGCAGGAAGTGATTTCTTTTTAATGCCATCATTATTTGAACCTTGTGGATTAAATCAGATATATAGCCTTAGATATGGAACTCTCCCAATAGTAAGAGCTACTGGTGGATTAGATGATACAATAGATAATTATCAACCTTATACAGGGGTAGGTAATGGATTTAAATTTAATGCACCAACAGCATCAGCATTATACAACACAATAAATTGGGCAGTTGATACCTATTATAATGATAAAGATGGAATGCAAAATTTAATTCAAAATGCTATGAAAAAAAGATTTAGTTGGAAAGTAGCAGGAGAGAGTTATATTAAAATGTACGAATATGCTATTTATCGTTGTCAAAAGTAATAGGTGAACTGCACTTAAAGATATTTATATGAAAAAGTAGAATAATAACTTTTAAAGGCAAAAAAATGAACCAAACAACACACAACAAACTCGTATCTTTTATATGGAGTATAGCAGACGATTGTCTTAGAGATGTATATGTAAGGGGTAAATATAGAGATGTTATTTTGCCTATGGTTGTTTTGAGAAGGCTTGATGCTTTGCTTGAACCTACAAAAGACAAAGTGCTTGATGAGTTGAAGTTTCAAAAAGAGGAGGTGGGGCTTGTTGAGCTTGATAAAAACGGTCTCAAAGATGCTAGTGGATATGTATTTTATAATACAAGCCCTTGGACACTTCTAAAGCTACTCAACACGGCTACAAACTCCAAACAGATATTAGAGGCAAACTTTGCTGAATATCTTGAGGGTTTTAGTGCGAATGTCAAAGAGATAATAGAGAAGTTTAATCTCAAAGCCCAAATTAAACATATGGCTTCAAAAGATGTGCTTTTGGAGGTCTTAGAAAAATTTACTTCACAAAATATCAACTTAACCAATATAGAAAAGATTGATAGTGAGGGCAAAACGCTACCT
>JAMOSL010000104.1 GCA_027063105.1 Campylobacteraceae bacterium | reverse complement strand
GCAGACTTTTTATAAGCACTTCCTGCTGTTATTCCCATTTTATACATTGAATATAAAATTCTTCTATGAACTGGTTTTAAACCATCTCTCGCATCTGGTAAAGCCCTTCCCACAATTACACTCATAGAATAATCTAAATATGATTGCTTTAAACTTTCTTCTATATTAACTTCTTTAATTTGCATTGTTATCCTTTAAGATAATTTATATATCTAATTTTATCAAAAATAGGAGTTTTTATCTAGTTTTATAAAAGAGATAAATAATTAACAAAATTTAATCAAAAAATTGTTAATTATTATAATAAAATGAGAAATCTTATTATTTATTATAAAACTACTAATTATCTGTTTTTAAAAGAGAATTTATTTTTAAAATAGTAATAATCCTATCATCTTTTCTTGCTATTCCTTCTATTATAGCATCTCTTTCCATACTTGCATCAGGTGGTGGCAAAATACTATTTGCTTCTATTCTTAAAGCTTCTGTTAATCTATCAATTACAAATCCTGCAAGCTCTTCACCTACTTTTATTACAATAAATCTCACATCATCATCAAATTCTGCTTGAGGTGCATTAAATTTTTTTCTTAAATCTATTAAAGGTAAAACATTCCCTCTTAAATTAAATACTCCTAACACAAAATCATCAGTAAAAGGAACCTTTGTCCATTCAATTGGTTTAATAATTTCTTGAATAGAAAGAATAGGCACAGCAAACTCTTCATTCCCCACAATAAATCCAACTAACTGAACAATATCTTCATCTTTTTGTTCTCTATCACTTAAACTATCTGTTTGTTCTTGTTGTTGTTTTATAACATTTTGTAATTGATTACTCATAATTTATCCCTTATGATAATTTTAAATTTCTTTTTAAAACATTTGCTAAATATTCTGGTGTATATGGTTTTGTAATATATTCATTCATACCAACTTCTACACCTCTTACTCTATCAGATTTTGTTGTTCTACTTGTTACTGCAATTAAAGGTAGATTTTTAAATCTATTATATTTTCTAATCTCTTGAGCCAAACTATATCCATCCATTTTTGGCATTTCAATATCCACAAGTGCAGCATCAATATTAGAATCATTTTTAATAATATTTAATGCTTCTTCGCCATTTGTAGCTTCTTTAATCGTAAATCCTAACGGCTTAATTGCATTCTTCATAATTTTTCTATCTGTATTAGAATCATCTACTACTAAAATTACATAATCTTCTGGTTTTTCTTTTTTCTTTTTAGTTTCAATAGTTGCAGTCACTACTGTTTTAGAGTGTGTTTCTTTTGCTAATTGCATAAGTGCTGCTACATCTACAATAAGAGTAACTTTACCATCTCCTCTAATAGTAGCTCCTGCAATACCTTTGATACCTTTTAGATATTCTCCAAGTGATTTAATAACAATCTCTTCTTGTCCTATAAGACCATCTACAATAAGACCAACTTTACTTGCTCCTACTCCTAAAACAACTACATATAAATACTGATTTATTCCTAATATTTTTTCTATTTTAAATATATCACTCATATTTACAAGAGGT
>JAMOSL010000103.1 GCA_027063105.1 Campylobacteraceae bacterium | reverse complement strand
TATTATCTCCATCATAATATGCATTTCTGGCATCTATCCATTTAGCTGTAATACCATCTGTAATCCAAACTTTAGCCTCATCTCTCCATAATATCTTTTCATCTTTAAACCATAATAGTGTACAACCTATATCATCAAACATATAAGACTTACCATTTTTAGGATTAATTACTTGTACACTATGATGTCTATCACTTGCAACCATTTTGCATCTCTCACACATATCTCTATCCCAATGTATATCTCTTAATTCTGTGGTTATTGGTTTTTTTTCACAACCATTAAAATTAATTAAGACTAATAGAAGTATTATGATTTTATGATAAAGATACATCTGATATTACCTTACCTAAATCCATATATACTTCACGATTAACTATCTCTTGAACCTCTTCTACTCTATGAGTTACAAATAAGGATAGTTTATCATTTTGTTTATCTTTAATAAGTGAATAAAAATCATCTCTAGCTTTTGGGTCAAGATTAGCTGTTGGCTCATCATATATAACTATTTTACTCTCTTTTGCTAAGGATATAGCAATTAATAGTTTTTGTTTCATACCACCTGAGAGTTTAAAAAATGATTTATTTAGATTAGAGTTTATGTCTAGTTTCATTTTATCTGCATAAAAGTATATTTTTTCTTTATCAACACCAGAACTTTTACATACAAAATATATTAGCTCCTTAAGACTTAATTTAATAGGAGGTGGAAGTTGAGGTACAAAACTGATTTCTTCAAGCACTTTAGTTCTCTCTTTAACAGGATTTAATCCATTTACTAAGACTTCGCCGTCTGTAGGATGATAATATCCTAGAATGGAGCGAATAAGAGTAGTTTTACCTGCTCCATTAGCACCCATTAAAGCTATTCCTTCACCTTTAGAAAAATCTATAGATATATTATCTAACGAAATATTCTTATCAAATTTTTTAGTTAAATTTTTAATTCTTATCATTTTAAACCAAACTTTTAAGTCTAAAGTCAAATTTAAGTGCATCTTCGTGACATACATCAACACATCTACCACATAGAGTACAATCTGCTCCTGTTATATAAGCTGTTTTAATCTCTTTCTCATCAATTTGTTTCTTATATTTAACTTTAGTAATCTCTAAAACTTGATTTTCAAAACAGACATCATGACATACCATACAACTATCACAATTATCATTCCACTCTATTCTAAGCGCTGATACTTTACCTATTATCCCATAAGTTGTACCAATAGGACATACATAAGTACACCATGCTCTACGAGAGAAGAACACTTCTAATGCAAATACTAAAACAACCCAGATAAGAGCTAAGCTCCAACCATAGGCAATAGCACGACTTAATATACCAACTACATTAAAAGTTTCAAATACTAAATATCCACTTGTAAAGGTTAAAATTAAAAATATAGACCAGAATAAATATCTAACTCTATGGTCAAACTTTCTACTTTTAATAATTTTTTTAGCTACTAAAGTATTATGCCATTTTTCACCAATTTCACTAAGTATTCCATAAGGACAAACCCAAGCACAGTAACTTCTACCACCAACTAAAAGATATAGCAAAATTATTGTTGTTGTACCAATAATAATATTAATATGTAGATGTCGTTCAGCTAAGTATACTTCAATAGTTGTAAATATATCAATAAGATGAAACCCTAAGAATCTAGAACCATTAAGCGTACCTTCTAATACTTGTATATCAATTGAAAATGATAAGAAAAATAGTAGATGAATAGCTATAACTAATATCCATCTTTTAGAACGATAACTTAAATTCTTTTTACCCTCTTTAGAAGTTCCAAAAAATGTTGATATAAAGGAACTTCTTTTAATGGTTTCCCTATTATTATATTTATCCATAATATCTATTTCTCATTCTCTTTAGCAATTGCTCTAGCTGAAAAATCTCCAACCTCATCAGCTAATACTTTTAAATCTTCATTACTTAAAGGGATTAGAAGACCTTTCATTATTGCATTCTCTTTTCTTCCATCTTTAAAATCTAATAGTTTCTGATACAGTTCTTCCGAACTTTGACCAAATATTTTAGGTCCCATCATTTTTTTACCACCTTGAACACCTGAACCATTAATACCATGACAAGATGAACATTTTCTATCATAATCGTCACTAACATCAAATGATGATACTGTTCCTGCTTTACTTCTAAGTGCATTTAAAGCATCATTCTCTTTTGCTCTATCATCTTTATCTGTTATTGTTTTTGTTTTTGCATTAGATACATTATCACCCATATCGGCAATAACTTTACCATGCTCACCACCATTATAAGCTCCACCATTATATGCAACCCAACCAGCAATAGCAAAAACAGATAATACTAAAATACCTACTATAATATTTTTCATTTTTGTTTCTCCCTCATTTCTTTAATCTTTATATTGAAATTATAAATTTCTTTAGCTATATCTTTAATCTCTTGGTCATTCATCATTGAAATTAAATCTTTCATTAATGGATTAGATTTCTTTCCACTCTTGAAATCATTTATTTTTTGATATATAAAATCTTCGTCTCTATTAATAAGAGAAGGTCCAATTACACCATTTGCATAATCATCATGACAAGAAGAACATTTAACTCTAAAATTCTTACTTAATTGACCAGACAAAAGAGATATTTGAACTCGCTCATAAGGACTTCTGATATTTATATTTGCATCTAATTTTGTTCTAGGTTTCACCCTTACAGAAGCATCTTGATTGGCTGGTTGAGCATTCTGGTCATATTCACTCTTCACATTATTATAATCATAATAGTATGATTTGCTTTGATTTTTGTCTAATTCTTTTTCTTTGACTTTTATCTCTTTAGCATTAGAGTTAGATACTACTTCTATTTTAGGGGCTAACTTAACTGTATCATCATCTTTTGCAATATTATTTTGACTATCATTGCACCCTACTACCAATATCATTGATATAGAAAACATTATTATATTTTTGTTTATCATTTATAATCCTCTAATTTAATTACTATAAAACTGTTCATAAGTTACTCTAGGTTTAATAGTTATAGATGGTGATGAGGTTGGACATATCTCTTGACAGGCTCCGCAACCAATACATCCATCATATATTTCTGGCTTTTGTCCTCCATTTGGAGTGGGA
>JAMOSL010000102.1 GCA_027063105.1 Campylobacteraceae bacterium | reverse complement strand
AAGTACACTCTTTTCCCTCATATCCTTTTAGTTTACTCATCAACTCTAATTCTAAATTTGTTACATTTCTTGTATTATCTATAAATTGTTTCATCTTATCTATATATCCATCTGGTATACGAGTATTAGATATTGCCAAACAAGTTTTAGGGTTAGATAGTACAGCTATTCCCATCTTGATATCTTCTGCCTTTTCACAAGAGTGGTCTAATGCTCCACTAGGACAAGCTAATACGCAAGGGACTGCATTACAAGCATAGCAACCTCTTTCATTTGCATCAATATACGGAGTTCCAACACCATGACCATAACCAATATCTGCTAATTTAATAGAGTGATATGGACATACCTGAAGACACTGTCCACATTTAATACATAAAGCTAAAAACTCTTTTTCATCAACAGATCCTGGTGGACGAAGTCTATTTTCTGCTAAAAGAACAGTTGGTGCAACAACGAATCCACCTGCTAAAATTCCAACAAATATACCAAGTGTTGAGTATTTAATAAATTCTCGTCTTTCTGTTTCTATTTTTGCCATATCTATCCTTTAATTTTCACTTTGGGTTCTTTATCTTCTAATAAAAATAGTGGTTGAGTAAATGGAGCTAATTTTGCTAAGAAATTTAATAATGATATAACTGGTGATGCGTAGAAGAACTTAACATCAGGATTATATACCCACAACTGATCTGCATATTGATATACTTTGTGTGGAGTATCTCCAATGTTATTATTATCTCTATCAAATCCCTCATACTTATCCCAGTAATTTTGTGCTATTTCATTTTGATTAGTCTTACTACCACGACTATCATTAACTATATCTTCTATATTTCCCATAATAATATTATCTCTAATAATATTATTTTCACTTAATGAGTGGAAATGCAAGGCTTCAGAATTATATAAAACTTTATTTCCTGTAATATAATTATGAGTATCTGGTTCAAATGGTGACCTATCTATATATATACCTTGTGCATTATATAAAATAGTATTATCTTTAATTGTAAAATTAGATACATCTTTTAGCCCTATTCCCATGCCTGTTGCACCTAGAGAACTTTTGATTACATTCCCTATAGCTGTACTATCTTGTGAATACATAAAAAATATACCAACAGAGTTTAATTCATAATAATTATCTTTAATGAGATTTTTTCCAGCATACATAAAATGAAGTGAATATCTATTATCTCTACCATAATTATTTATAATTTCATTTCCATGTGAATACCATACAACCATATCCCGAGATTTAATTAAAGAGTTTCTTCTAACAATATTATCGTTACTATACCAAAGTCTAAGACCATCACCTCTAAGTCCTAAATCAACTCTCTTGGATGTTATATTATTATCTGAAATAATAGAATTATTAATCATCTGCATATCTATTCCAAATAAACAATCTTCTATACTACAATTACTTATTTCACAATGCTTACCATCAGCTATTTTAATTCCAGCATCAAGATTTTCATGTCTATCTCCACTACCAATTATCTTTAAATTTTTTAGAGTTACAAAAGAACCTTTAATAGTAATTACTGTACCACTACCTTCTCCATCAATAACTACACCTTTCTCTTTACCTATTATCGTAAGAGGTTTATTTATGTTTATATTACCTTTATATACTCCTGCAGGAAGTTTAATAATTGAACCCTCAGGAGCATTATCAATCGCATCCTGCAAGGGATTGGCATTTAACATAGTAAACATTAAAAAAGAAAATAGAATAAAGAGATGCACCTTAAGCACTTTCTTTCATAGCTTTCTGTTTTGCAAAAAAGGCTAAAAGAGATAATAAACTTATCGCTACTAACATATAAAATCCAATTGTTGGATATGAATGAGTTGTAAATTGTGCAATCTTTCCATCTCCAAATACTGTTGGCATAAATGGTTTTATTTTAAATGCACCCCAATCATGAAGATTATGACCAAACCAATATAACCAATATGAATAATCAGCTAAAAAAAGAATTGGTAAAGATGTAGGTATTAGCATTGCATAAGTAAAAATCTTATTATTATATGCAATAAATAAAATATAGAAAAGAGTTAGAAGAAGAAGTGCATAAGCACCAATTGCTCTCTCCAGATGTCCACCAACCCACATAGGGTCCATTCCGACATAATGATTAATAGTATTCATCTCATGAATCTCTCCACTATATCCATCAAAATGAAAAAATACAGGAATACCTTCTGGAAAAGCCTCTTTTGGATAATTAGGAGCTTCTAAAGATACAGCCCATATAGGTAAAGATGCTACTCCAATCTCTGAAGCAGTATCTATCATCTTCATTAAATCATTATGAGCTTCTTTAGGAGTTGTTACACTCTTATACCTACCATCATTATTATATAAATTCCATATAAATACAGAAAAAGGTGATATTTCTTCAACTTTACCTGCATCTATTTTATTTAAAGTTCCATGAAAAGCTACCATTGGAAATGTAAAAGCTACTGTCATAATAATCAAAGCTAAGGAAGCAAAAATTTTTGCTTTAGTAAAACTAGGATGCATTATCTCTCCTTTTTATAATTGGAAATATTATATCAGAATTATATTTTATAGAGATTGACTGAAGTCAAATATTAATTAACACGATATTTCTTTTAGCTATAATCACTATTTAAGAAATAATTTTTATTCTAGGAGAAAAAATGGGAATTTTATGGGCGTTAATATTAGCAGTATTTACAACATGGATTATAGCAAAAGCATGTGATGGATTTGAAGTGGCTGCAGATTATCTTGGGCGTAATATGACAGATGGGGTAAAAGGAGCAACTATTAATGCCATAGGTAGTTCAATGCCTGAATTATTTGTTACTTTTACATTTTTATTTATTTATGCAGATACAACTGGTTTTGCTGGTGGTATTGGAACTACAGCAGGTAGTGCTGTTTTTAATACCATGGTAATTCCTGCAGTAAGTATTATTATTGCAATAAAAATGTTTAGACTTTCATCTATTGATGTATCTAAAAAAGTAATCCTGCGTGATGGCTTAATGTTAATTGCAACAGAATTTATTTTAATTGTAACTATTGGAGAAAAACTTGAGTGGTGGCACGGAATGATGTTAATGCTCATTTATATTGGATATTCTGGATATATGTTACTTTCAATGAAAAAGAATGATGAGGTGATAGAAGAAAAGCATAATGAGAATGAAGAGGTAAAAGAGATAAATAAGGATAATAGATTAATTTCATTTATAAAACTTGACCTTGAACATGCAATTATTGGTTCAGCTAAAATGGTAACTTCTAACTCTTGGCAGTTACTGATTGCATCTACAGTATTGATAGCAGTTGCATGTTATTTCCTTGTTGAAGCAGCAGAATTATTTGCACATGAAATAGGTATAGCGGGTTACTTTGTTGCTGTTATTATTGTTGCTGCTGCCAGTAGTATTCCTGATACCATTTTATCCATGAAAGACGCAAAAAAAGGTAATTATGATGATGCTGTTTCTAACGCTTTAGGAAGTAATATTTTTGATATTTGTTTTGCACTAGGATTACCATTATTTTTGTATGCTATTATATACGGACCTATAATAATACCCGAAGCTGTTGTTTTAAATATTGTAGAACTTAGACTTCTTCTTTTATTTTTAACTATTGGAGCATTTTTAATATTCTTTTTTGGAAATGGAATGGGTAAGAAAAAAGCTTATGGGTTATTAGTAATGTACAGTTTTTTTACACTCTTTATTATCGCAAGAGCGTATGAAATGCCTTGGGCAGAGCCTATTGCTAATTCGTTACATACTATTCAAAGTTTTTTACAATAAATCCTCTGTCTAGTCCTGCTAAATCTTTATAAAATTCATATGATTTAGCTTCTACTTTATTTAGATGATTTGTTATACTTTCTTTTTGATCATATCCCATTTCACAAGCTAAATATTTAATATCTTTAGCTTTTATATCATTTATGATTTTTATTAATAATTCATCTCCAATATCTCCACCAAATAGTGCTGTGTGTGGTTCATAATTAAAAACATTTGACTCTAATAAGAAATCTTTAGCTATATATGGAGGATTACTTACTACTAATTTTGGTATTTCTGAGATATTATCTATTAAATTACTTTTTATAACCTCTACC
>JAMOSL010000101.1 GCA_027063105.1 Campylobacteraceae bacterium | reverse complement strand
CTAATCCAAATAATTTAATATTTTTTCTTGCTATTAATATAGCTTTGTCAGATATATCTGTAGCTATTATTTTTAAATTTGGGAATTTTCTGGCTAATACTATGGATATTGCTCCAGAACCTACACCTATTTCTACAATATAATCTATATTCTCTTTTAATATAATCTCTGATACTAAATCTATCAATAATTCGGTTTCTGGTCTTGGAATTAATACGCCATCTGCTACAAATAAATCTATATCATAAAAACTTGCACTATTAATAATATATTCATATGGTTCATTATTAGCTCTTCTTTGAATTAACTCAAAATATTTATCTATTAGAATATTTTTAATCTTTTCGTTATCATTGATATGAAAATATAATCTATCTTTCTTTAGAGTATGAGCTAAAAGAAGTTCAGCTTCAAATTGTGGAGAGTTACAAATATCTTGCAACTCATTTTTTGCCTTTTTAATGGCATTTTTAATAGTCATTAAGACTCTTTATTATTTACATCTACAAATGCGAATATACCGTCTTTAGGAAGAGGTTTATCTTCTTCTATAATTGAATTAGTGGCATCATATCCTAGCTCTTTTAGTCTCTCAATCACTGGTGGATGAGTATAATAAAAGAATATTACAAGTGGGTGAGATTTTGGAAATGCTTTATTTTCTGTAACCAATTTCATTAAGGCAGATACTAAATTTTCTCTACCACCCATTTTAGAACCAAATTCATCTGCTTCATATTCATTATGTCTGCTTACAAAACTCATAATAGGCGTAAAAATAAAACTTACAACTGGTAAAAGAATAGACATTGTAGCTATTTGAACACCTGCTGTTGGAATAACACTCATTTCTGTAAATAGTTCATCTGGTAAATTACCAAGTATAAAAAAAGATGTAAAAAGCAAAATACCCATTAAAATAATATTTTTCCAAATATCACCATGTTTAAAATGACCTAATTCGTGACCTAAAACTGCTAAAAGTTCCTTTTTATTTAATTTTTCTAATAAAGTATCAAATAAAACAACTCTTTTACTTTTTCCAAGTCCTCCAAAATAGGCATTTAATCTACTATCTCTTTTACTAGCATCCATCACAAATATACCATCACTCTTTAATCCTACACTCTCCATTAACTTAGTAATAGCATCTTTAAGTTCACCCTCTTCTAGTGGATTAAATTTATTAAATATTGGAGCAATAACTGTGGGATATAAAATATTCACTAAAATAGCAATAGAAAATAACATTATAAAACCCCAAAGCCACCATGAATCATAATTTGTAATAATCCAAGCTAAAGCACCAAATATTAAACCTCCAAAGATTAGAAACATACCCATTGACTTAATTGCATCAATAATATACATTTTAGCATTCATTTTATTAAATCCAAAATCTTCATCTATTTTAAAAGTTTGATATAATTCAAATGGTAATCCTATAATGTAACCTATAACGCTAAAGCCAAATAAAAAAAGTATAGCTTGAAGAATTTGGTTATCTACAACTACTAATCCTTGCAATAATGAAAAACCTGCTATTACCCACCATAAAAAGAATAAATAATCTACAAAACTTTCAATTAAAGAGACTTTTTCTTTAGCTACGGCATAATTTCCTGCTATCATATATTTTGATGCACTCATTAAAACTGGGTCTTTTCTCTTCTCCTCATTTATATAACCTATCTGCATAATTGAAGTATATGTTTTCAGTGCAAAATAGATTGTATATATCAATACGACTGTATCTAGCATAATATCTCTCTTTTATTAAATTTTTGAGAATATATCTAAATATATCTAAAAGCCTCGCATTATCGTTTGATATAATATATCTATCTCATCATCATTAAGATATAAACTCTTTTTAATTTTGAAATAATTCTCTAGTTTTAATTTATCTATTTGTGGAGAATTTATACATTCTATATGAGCTGGTCTATATCCTCTCATTAAAGATACTAATTTATTTAATGGTTTTTGGCATATATAACACTCATTTAAATCTCTAACTCTTTTTTCTTCAATTAGAAGTTCTATATAACTATCGACAATAACTCTTTTTGTATTTTGCTTTTCCCATTTTTCACTAGATTTTAATATAAGGTCATAATAAAATGTTGCAATATCTTCTCTATCTTTTAAATGAGTAAAAAACAGTTGCATTAAATCTTGCCATATAGATATTTTATCATTATTTAATATCCAAGGAAACTCAATTAATCTAAGTTCTCGTAATCTAGGCATATAACTACCATCTTCGCCTTCAACCCTAAATTCAACAAGATTTCCAACTTTTAAAATGGCATGTCTAGCTCCAAAAAAACGATAATACTTTTTTATTTTATCGGATGTAATAAGAGTAGCTATTTTATCTTCACCTTTAGCATCTCTTATATTTAATATAAATCCTCGCATTATTAACTATTATCCACAACTTTTAAATATATTACACCTAATGGTGGGAGTGTTAAAGATATTGAATTTTCTCTATTGTGCATCATAATCTTTTCACTTTTTAATATACCTGTATTTCCAATGTTCCAACCTTCATAATATTTAGATTGTGAATTAAATATCTCTTGATATTCTCCTTCTAAAGGAACACCTACTCTATATTCATTTTGTGTTTCATCTGCAAAATTACAAATTATAATAATACTCTCTTCTATTTTATCACTTTTACGAACAAAACTCAAACAGTTATGTATATAATCACCATCTTCTATCCATTCAAAACCATCTCTTTTATTATCATAAAAGTGTAAAGCTCTCTCTGTTTTATATAAATAGTTTAAATCTGACACCATTTTTTGTAATTTTTTATGATGAGGTTCTTCTAGTAAATGCCAATCAAGACTACCTTCATAATCCCATTCTGAATATTGGGCTATCTCTCCACCCATAAATAGTAGTTTTTTACCTGTATGAGCCATCATATAACTATATAAAGCTCTTAGATTTGCAAATTTTTGCTCTTTACCACCTACCATTTTATTTATTAATGAACCTTTCATATGAACTACCTCATCATGACTTAATGGCAACATAAAATTTTCATCGAAAGCATACCACATACTAAATGTTATATGTTTATGGTGAAATGCTCTATAAACTGGGTCAAAACTAGAATATTTAAGAGTGTCATGCATCCAACCCATATCCCATTTATATCCAAATCCTAAACCACCAAGATGTACAGCTCCTGTAACTTTTGACCATGATGTAGACTCTTCAGCAATCATTAATACATCTTCATGTTCACCATAAACTGCCGTATTTAAATCTTGTAAAAATTTAACTGCTTCTAGGTTCTCATTTCCTCCATACTTGTTTGGTATCCACTCACCCTCTTCTCTTGCATAATCTAAATGCAACATAGAAGCTACAGCGTCT
>JAMOSL010000100.1 GCA_027063105.1 Campylobacteraceae bacterium | reverse complement strand
TCTGCTGAAATATAAATTATCTTACCAGTTATTGGAACTGCTGATGGGTCTACAAATGAAGGAAAAGATAACTCTGTAATTTGACCTTTATATACTTTTTCTATATCATTAGGCGATATAAAAGCTTCTATTAAAAAATCTTTATTATTTGGGACGATAGATGCAATTTGCCTAAATGGAGATATAATTTCACCTGTTCCTTTTATCTGCATATCTGTAACAATTCCACTATTTGGTGCTTTAATTAGTAAATTATCAACTCTATTTTTTAGTGAAATTATATTATCATGAATAAGTCTATTTGTAATCATTAATTTATCCAAATTTATAAGAGAATTATTTTTAAACTCCTCTTTTTGAAGCTTTATCCTCTGATTATATAGTGCTGTTTTTGCATCTGATGGAGATATACTTCTTTCTATTTTTAATAAATCTATAGATGCATTTAATCTACTTAGATTTGATTTAAATAATATATTTGCATTATAAAGTAAAGAATTAAACTCTTTTTTAAATATTATTTTTTTTTCTATATCTGAACAGTTTAAATCATTTGAGAGTCGTGATTGAGTTTTTAATCTACATATCGTGACTAGATTCGTATCAAATTTCTTAATATTACTATTTAATTTTGTCTGCTCATTGGTACTATCTAATTTAAATAATGGGTCTCCTTTTATAACCTCATCACCCTCTTTTACAAAAATTTCTTTTACAACCCCACCTGTTGTCTGCTTTACAGATTTAGTATGAGTTTCACTTATAATCTTTCCTGATGCTGTAATCGTTGTCTCTATTTCGGCAAAGATACTCCATAATATAAAGATACCGAATATAAGAAATATTGTAATAAATCCTTGTTTATGGGATAAATCTTTTGTAGCCTCTAGCGTTTTATGATGTTCATCTATTGTTTTATTCATATTTAATCTTTACCCTCTTCTGATATTTTTTTAGCTTTTTCATTTTCTCCAGATAAAATATTTAAAACTTTTTGTGTATGGTCATATTGAGTAACTAATCCATCTTGCATAAGAATTAATTTATCTGCTAATCCTACTAAATTTGTTTTGTGAGTTACAAATATAACTGTCACTCCTTTATCTTTTAAAACTCTTAGTGCCATCATTAACGCATACTCTCCAGCATCATCAAGATTTGAGTTTGGCTCATCAAGTATTACCATTTTAGGATTTCCATACATTGCTCTAGCCAATCCAATTCTCTGTTTCTGTCCACCAGATAAGGACATTCCAGATACTCCTACTCTACTTCCATATCCATGAGGTAAATTTAAAATCAATTCATGTGTTCCAGATAATTTAGCTGCTGTAATAATATCTTCATCTGTTGCATCAAAATTAAATCTAGCAATATTTTGAGCTATAGTTCCCTCAAATAATTCTATATCTTGTGGTAAATATCCAATATGCTTTCCTAATTTTACAGAATCATATTGTGAAATATCTGCCCCATCAATTCTAATATTTCCTCCACTTGGACTCCATACGCCAACAGCACACTTTACAAATGATGATTTACCTGCTGCACTAGGTCCAATAATACCGACCATCTCACCAGAATTTATTTGTAATGATATACCTTTTAAAACAGCTTTCTCTCCTAATGGTGGAATTGTAACAACTCCTTCAAATCTAATAATACCTTTAGGCTCTGGCAATACCAATTTATCATCTTCTTCTGGAAATTCTAAAAGTAAGTCATTTAGTTTATGATAAGCCATTTTAGCATTCGTAAAACTCTTCCAAGAAGCTATCACTTGAGAGATTGGTTGCAAAGCTCTACCTAGAAGAACTGCTCCTGCAATAATCATACCTGGAGATATTAGACCAGCAATAGCCAATAATGCACCAACACCGTACATTAAAGAAGATGACATCATCCGAAATGATTTAGAAGCATTTGAGTAAAAAGATGCTGTTTGACTGGCTTTTGTTTGAATCATCAAATATTTATTATATTTATCCATCCAAATATGATGCAAATTCTCTTTCATACCCATAGCTTTAACAACTTCTACATTTCTAATATTATTATCAAAAAATCCAACTGCTTTTTGATACTCCTCATTAGATGCTTCAAGACCATCTTTAGTAGCTTTCTCATTTAAAAATGTCAAAAGTATAATAATCACTGTAGCACCTAAACCATATAATCCATAGATTGGACTGAATGCAAACATAATTGCAATATAGAGAGGAAACCAAGGAAAATCGAAAAATGCAACAATGGCAGAACCACCTAAAAAGTTTTTTATAGTGCTAAAATCTCTAAAAGGTTGAATATTAGCTCTATTTGGATATTTTGAAGCTAAATCAAAAGTTGTATTAAATATTCTTTTGTTCATTACTAAATCTAGTCTATTAGACGCATATATTAAAATTTTAGCTCTAACAAACTCTAATATCCACATACCAATAAAAAACATAATAGCTATGGCAGTTACTAGTATGAGCGTATCAATATTATTTGATGGCATTACAATATCATATACAACGAGCATATAAAATGGTGGAGCTAACATTAAAAGATTTAGAAAAAAACTATATATACCTATTGAGATAAATATCTTTTTCATATCTTTAAGAGCTTTTTGAAGGTCGGATTTATCTTGTTTAGTATTAACAGACAATGAAATATTCCTTTGCATAAGAATTAAGAAGTTCTATTGTATAATTCTCTTAACTGTGTAAATTTGAATAAATTATATCTAAATAATTTAAACTTTACAATACTATAAGGATAAGATAAAATGGCAAAAAAAGCGATAGTTACAGGAATTACAGGTCAAGATGCAGCCTATTTGGCAGAACTTTTATTAGAAAAAGGGTATGAGGTTTATGGTACATATAGAAGAACTTCATCTGTAAACTTTTGGAGAATAGAAGAATTAGGAATAGAGAATAATCCAAACCTCCATCTAGTAGAGTATGACTTGACAGATCAATCCAACTCAATTAGAATGGTATCTGATATCAATCCTGATGAAATTTATAACTTAGCAGCACAAAGCTTTGTGGGAGTATCCTTTGACCAACCTCTAGCTACTGCTCATATTACAGGATTAGGTTGTGTCCACCTTTTAGAAGCTATTAGAATAGTTAATCCAAAAATTAAATTTTATCAAGCTTCAACTTCAGAAATGTTTGGAGAAGTTCAAGAGATACCTCAAAAAGAGACAACCCCATTTTATCCACGAAGTCCTTATGGTGTAGCAAAACTTTATGCTCACTGGATGGTTATAAACTATAGAGAATCTTATGATATATTTGCAACAAGTGGAATACTATTTAATCATGAGAGTGTACCAAAAAATTCACCTTTAATTATCAAAAATAATAAAGAAATAGAGATTCTTCCTATTGAAGATATGTTTAGAACAGAATCACATAGATATGAAGGATTACTTAAAAAGTATAAAGATGCTTTGGTTTGGAATGGTAAAGATTGGACTAAAGTAATAGCAGGAACATCTTATCAAGATAAAAATAAAGATATAAAACTAATACAAACAAGAGAGTCTAGTTATGAAGCAACTAATGACCATGTATATTTTAATTCAGATAATCAAGAGATAAAAACGGGTGATATTAAAATTGGTGATAAAGCCTTTAAAGTAGATTATCCACAAGATATAGGGACTCTTAAAGTAGATTTAAATTTAAGTAGATTTATAGGCTTTGTTGTTGGAGATGGTAATATAGATGATAGAGGTAAAATTAGATTAACTGGTACTGATAAAAAGTTATTAATTGAAATAGCAGATTTATTAACTAATCAGTTTGGTTGGACATATAGAGTTAATACTTATGGTGCTGGTGGATTTGAAACATCGACAAAGGATGTTTGGCAATTAGATATTAATAATAACCCTAATTTTGGATTATGGCTAAGAGAATCTATATATACAAAACATTCTAAAGATAAAAAAGTACCTAGTTTTATTTTAAATGGAAATGAAGATGTTAAAAAAGCATTTTTTGATGGATATTATCTAGCTGATGGAAGAAAAGCAGGTCATGAAACATATTATTATAAAGGATTTACAACAAATTCTGCTTCATTATGTTTAGGATTAATATATATATTTAAAAGTTTTTCTAATCAAGTTATAAAAAGTAAAGCTGAATATAGAGATGATAAACTAAGATATTATTATGTAACATTTAGAACCGATAATGAGGATAGTGAAAAAGGTGAACATCTCAAAAAAGATTTAAATGAGGTTATTAAAATTTCAAATACAAATAGTGAAGATGGTTGGTTCTTTGATATTCAGACAGAGTCTCAAACATTTGCTACAGGTTCTAATTTATTTAAAATACATAATAGTCCACTTAGGGGCCAAGAGTTTGTAACAAGAAAGATTACAGATAGTGTAGCCAAAATTAAGCTTGGTAAGCTTGATTGTATAGAGCTTGGAAATATGGATGCTAAGAGAGATTGGGGATATGCCAAAGATTATGTTGAAGGAATGTATCTTATGCTTCAAGCAGAAAAAGCAGAAACATTTGTATTGGCTACAAATAGAACAGAGACAGTTAGAGATTTTGTAACAATGGCATTTAAAGGTGCAGATATTGAAGTTGAATTTAGTGGAGAAGGTGAAGATGAAATTGCTGTAAATAAAGCTACAGGTGAAACTGTTGTTAGAGTTAATCCTAAATTTTATAGACCAGCAGAAGTTGAACTTTTAATTGGAGACCCAGCAAAAGCTAAAGAAAAACTAGGTTGGGAACCAAAATGTACATTAGAAGAGTTATGTGCAATGATGGTAAAAGAGGATTTGAGACGCAATGAAACTGGCTTCTCATTCTAATAGTCCTGTATTAATTACAGGAATTACTGGATTTACAGGAATACATTTAGAAAAATATCTTACTGATTTGGGATATAACGTTTATGGTACAGTTGTTGGTAAACCAGTTAAAGAAAATCATTATCAGTGCAATATTACAAATAAAAAACAAGTTGATGAGGTTATATTAAAAGTAAAACCTAAATATATTTTTCATCTAGCAGGTATATCTTTTGTAGCAGAGAGCAATGCATCTTTAATATATAATGTTAATGTTATTGGAACAGAAAATCTTTTAGCCTCTCTAGTAGAACAGAAGATAAATCCGAAGAGAGTTCTTATATCCAGTTCTGCACTAGTTTATGGTAATCTTGGATTTGAAGTTCTTGATGAATTAATGAAACCAAAACCAGTTAACCATTATGGGTGTAGTAAATTATCTATGGAACATATTGCAGAAGAATATTTTACTAAATTACCAATTATTATTACAAGAAACTTTAATTATACAGGAATTGGTCAAGCTGAACATTTTTTAATTCCAAAAATTATAAAGCATTTTAAAGATAATCAAAAAGTTATAGAACTAGGGAATACGGATGTAGCTAGAGAATTTAATGATATAAGATTTGTGATAGAAAGTTATTACAGATTATTACATATAGATAGCCCATCAACAATAGTAAATTTATCCTCTAATAATCCAATTCAGTTAATGGAAGTTATAGAGAAAATGGATAAATTAGCAGGATATGCTATTAAGATAGAGGTTAATCCAAATTTTATAAGAGCCAATGAGATTAAATCTTTATCAGGCTCAACAGATAAATTAATATCAATGATTGGAGAGATACCTCATATTGATTTAATAGATACACTAAGCACTATGTATAATAAATAGATGAAAAAATTAAAGATACTTATTGACTACTCACCTGCTTGTAGAGAAGACAAAACAGGTATCCCATTATTTGTTAAACATTTATATAGTGAACTTAATAAAATAGATAATATAGAGATACATAAAAGTTTTTGTGTATCATCTATAATTCCAATTAAACCTTGGTTTCTATATAGATTATTTGAAAAAATTTTATATCAGAAATTTTATATTCCATTTAAGCTGAAATTTGGAAATTATGATATTTATATAGAAAATCAATATATGTTTATCCCACTATTTAAACCAAAAAATATTAAAGTTGTAAATATAATATATGATATTGCATTAGTGCTATTTGATAATATTCAAACACCAAAACATACTAAGAACTGGAGAGAAAAGCTTCCCATAAGCATTAAAAATAGTGATATCATAGTAACTATATCTAAATCATCAAAAATAGATATTCAAAATTATTTAGATGATTTGCATATAGCTAAACCTTTGGATTATATATATGCAAATGTAGATAAAATAGATATATGTAAAGATAAGAGAATATTAGATAAATTTAATATTAATAATGAATATTTTTTATTTTTAGGTACACTAGAACCAAGAAAAAATCCACTTAATTTAGTTAAAGCATTTAAAAAATTTAAAGAAAATTCAAAGAATGATATTAAAATGGTATTTGCTGGTAAAAAAGGTTGGTTATATAATGAAGTTTTAGAGTATATTAAAAATAATAATATAGACAATGAAGTTATATTTACAGGATATATATCTGAACAGGAGAAATCTTGTTTATTATATAATACTAAGGCATTTTTATTCTTATCTATATATGAGGGTTTTGGTATGCCTCCACTTGAAGCATTAGAGATGAATATACCAACTATATTAAGTGATATAGCAGTATTTAAAGAATTATTTGAAGATAGTGTTTATTATGCAGACCCTTATGATATAGAAGATATATCTAAAAAAATGCATCATATTTTAATACAGAAACCAAATATCAATAAAAATATATTAAAAAAATTTAGCTGGGAGTTATCGGCTAAAAAACTTGTGGAGATAATATGCAAAAACTAATATATGTTATAAATGCTTACATTGCTCTGATTATATATATATTCTCTAAAGAAAAAAAAGATATATGGCTAATTGGTGGACATAATGGAATGCTCTATACAGATAATTCAAAAGTATTTTATGAATATATATTATATGAACATAAAGAGATATATATATATTGGGTAGTAGATAAAAATGCTTCTATTCATAAGCAAATAAGAGGAGAAAAAATAATAAAAGGTAGCGTAAAAAATTATTTATACTTTTATCACTCCAAAGTTAATCTTTTTAGTGATACTTTTAATTCTGATATTGCCCCTTTAACATTTATGCTACCTTGTATAAGATTTATATATTTTAGACGATATAAAATATTTTTAAATCATGGAAGAATTGCATTTAATAAAGTTCCTACATTTTCATATTTAGTTCAAAAAATCAAAAGAAGTATATATAGCAGTTATAATTTAGCAACAGCATCTACAAAATTAGAAAAGTTAGCAATGGTTGGAAATGGAATAAAAGAAGAAAATATAGAAATCACAGGAAGTGCAAGAGATGATAAATTATTTAACATTAAAACTGAAGAACAAAATATATTGATAGCTCCATCTTGGAGAAGTTGGTTATATGATAATGATACATTAGAAAATACGCAATATTTTAATAATTATACTAAACTTTTATCTGATAAAAGATTAAATGAATATTTAGAGGATAATAATATACAAATCTCTTTTTATCTTCATCATATGTTTCATAAATTTCATAATGAATTTCAAGAATATAATAATCATAGAATTAAAATTCTAAAGAAAGATAGTGAATTATCGATATATATTAAAAAATCAAAAATATTAATTACAGACTACTCTAGTGTATGTGCAGACTTTTATTATTTACAAAAACCTGTTATATTTTTTCAATTTGATGCAGATGAATACTCCAAAAAGATTGGTTCATATATAAATCTGAAAAATGATAAATTTGGAGAAGTTGGATATGAAGTTGATAAAGTTGTAGATATTTTAATCAAAACCATTGAAAAAAATTATCTTATATCCCCATTTCAAGAGAATGGTAACAAATTCTTTGTAAATTTTATAGATAAAAATAATTGCAAAAGAATATATAATACAATTAAAGAGAGAATATAAAAATATGAAAGAATTGGTATCAATTATAACACCTGCATATAATTCTAAAAGATTTATAGAAGATGCAATAGAATCAGTTATTGCCCAAAGTTATCAAAATTGGGAGATGATTATTGTAGATGATGCATCAACAGATGAGAGTATCGAAATTATACAAAAATATGTAAACAGAGAATATCGAATTGTACTATTTTCTAATGATAAGAATTTAGGTGCTTCAGAGAGTAGAAATTTAGCCATAAGAGAAGCGAAAGGTAATTATATCGCATTTCTGGATAGTGATGATATTTGGCTACCTAATAAATTAGAGAAGCAGATAGCTCTAATGGAGAAAGAGAAGATAGCAATGAGTTATTCCAATTATGAGACTATTAATAAAGATGGTCTTGTAACAGGAAAATTTTTATCTCCATTAAAAATTACATATCAAGATATGCTAAAAACTAGTTATATTGGAACACTGACAACCATTTATAGTGTGAGAAAACTAGGAAAAATATATTTTCTTAATATCGGTCATGAAGATTATGTATTGAAATTAGAAATATTAAAAAAAATAGATTATGCTATTGGTATAGATGAAGTTTTAGCACAATATCGAATAACAGAAAATAGTTTGTCTAGTAATAAACTAAAATCAGCTTTATGGCAATGGAATATATATAGAAATATAGAAAAAATCTCTATACTTAAATCTATTGGATATTTTATATCTTATACATATAATGGATTTACTAAATATAAAAATAATTCTTAAACTCCTTTTTTCCCAAATACAACAAAACTGGTCTTCCAAACTACCAAAAATTCAAATGCCACCGACCAGTTTTTTATATAATATAAATCATACATTAGTTTATGTTTTGCGTCTTCCTCATTTTCTCCATAAGGATACTTAATTTGAGCCCAACCTGTAATTCCTGGGCGAACTATATGTCTTTCGTTATAATATGGTATCTCTTTCTCAAATTGTTCTACCCAATATTTTCTTTCGGGTCTTGGTCCAATAAGATGCATATCACCTTTGATGACATTCCAAAGTTGAGGTAATTCATCAAATCTAAATTTACGCATAGTTTCACCCCAAGCAAAAGTTCTATCATCATCTTTAGATGCAAATTGTGGTTTACCCTCTTCTGCATTTGGTCTCATACTTCTAAATTTATAACATTTAAACTCTTTGCCGTTAATTCCTATTCTATTCTGAATAAATAGTATATCTCCAGATGGAGACTCTTTTTTAATTTTATATATTGCATATAACATAACAGGAGATGAAAAGATAAGGACAAATGCTACACCAACAAAATCTATTAATCTTTTTAAAATATATTGTCTTAAAGAAAATCGTTTAATTGCTGTTAAATAACTAACATCTACTCTATTATCATTAATATGAAATTTATATAAATATTTTTCTAAGAATTTAGATATAGTTAAATACTTAACTCCATTTAGCTCTAATTTTGTTAAATAGGATAAAAGATTATTTGATATTTCTGCTTTTGTATTTAAAATAATTAATCTATCTTTATTATCTTCTAAATAAATATTAATTTCATTAATAACATCTTTTGGATTCTTATTTTTATAATCTATAAAATCAATTTTATCAAAATAATCTTTTAAAGTCTCAAGTTCTAAAGATGTAAACAAATATTGCATACCCAAAACAATCATAGTCTGCCTTCTTCTTAAAATAACTTTAATTATAGCCAAGATACGCTAAAATGAGATTAATATATTTTAAAGGAAATACTAGTGGTCTCTATTATTACACCCTCTCACAATGCATCTAGGTTTATATCTGAATGTATAAATTCTGTATTGCTTCAAACATATCAAGATTGGGAAATGATTATTGTTGATGATTTATCTAATGATAACTCTGTTGAGATAATAAAATCATTTTTGAGAAAAGACAGTAGAATAAAACTCATAGAATTAGATAAAAATGCTGGTCCAGCAAAAGCAAGAAATAGAGCAATTAAAGAGTCTAAAGGAGACTTTATAGCCTTTTTAGATGCCGATGATTTATGGAAAAAAGAAAAATTAGAGAAGCAGTTAAACTTTATGAAAAAATATAATTTAGCATTTACATATAGCTCTTATGATGTAATCGATGAAGAAGGAAATTATATGACAACATTTAATACAAAAAATGCAGTTACATATAAATCTCTTCTAAAAACATGTAGTATAGGTTGTTTAACAGCTATATATGATATTAATAAATTAGGTAAAATATATATGCCAAATATGAAAAAAAGACAAGATTACGCTTTATGGTTAGATATTTTTAAACGAATTGACCATGCAAAAGGTATTTTGGAACCATTAGCATCGTATCGTGTAGGGCAGACATCTGTATCTAGTAATAAATTCACAGCTTCTATATGGCAATGGAAAATATACAGAGATATTGAAAAATTAAATATATTTAAAAGTAGTTATTATTTTATACACTATGTATATCACGGATTACAAAAGTATAAATAAGATGAAAGCATTATTTTTAGATAGAGATGGGGTTATAAATATTGATTATAACTATGTATCTCATATAGATAATTTTGAGTTTATAGATGGTATTTTTGAGTTAATACATCTATTTATAAAAGATGGATACATATTATTTGTAGTCACAAATCAATCAGGTATAGGAAGAGGTTACTATTCAGAAGATGATTTTGATATTTTAAGTAAATGGATGTTAAAAGAACTACTTAAAAAAGATATAAAAATAGAAAAGATATATTATTGTGCACACTCACCAGAA
>JAMOSL010000099.1 GCA_027063105.1 Campylobacteraceae bacterium | reverse complement strand
TGACACATCAATATAATAATATACAAAAAATAGAACACGAGGAGATTTAAATGAAACTATCAATAGTAGCTACACTATATCATTCATCATCTTATGTAGATGAGTTTTATGAAAGAATTACAAAAGAGGTTTTACAAATTACAGATGATTATGAGATAATATTTGTAGATGATGGAAGTCCTGATGATAGCTTACAAAAATGTATCTCTTTACATAACAAAGATAAAAAAGTAAAAGTGATAGAACTATCACGAAACTTTGGACATCACAAGGCTATCATGACTGGGCTTTCTCATGCTAAAGGGGATTTTGTATTTCTTATAGATGTAGATTTGGAAGAAGAACCTGAGCTTTTAGGTAAGTTTTGGAATGAGTTACAAGGTAGTGAAGATATTGATGTTATTTATGGAGTGCAAGAGAATCGCAAGGGTGGCTGGTTTGAGAGATGGAGTGGTGGGTTATTTTGGAATATAATTAACTTTTTATCTACTACTAAAATACCACATAATATGATTACAGCAAGACTCATGACTAACCAATATAATAAAGAGCTTTTAAGATATAAAGAGTCTGAATTATTTATTGGTGGTATTTGGGCAGATGCAGGATTTAATCAAAGAGAAATTAAAGTATATAAGTCATCAAGTAGTACAACTACATATACAACTAGAAAAAAGATATCTTTACTTGTAAATTCTATTACATCTTTTAGTAGTAAGCCATTGGTGTATATATTTAATATTGGACTAGTTACTACTTTTATATCATTTCTATTTATCTTAAAACTTGTATTTGATAAAGTATTTTTTGATATTGCTTTTGAGGGTTGGACTTCTCTTATAGTTTCTGTATGGTTTTTTGGAGGATTAATAATTTTATTATTAGGTATAATAGGTATTTATTTATCAAAAATATTTATTGAGGTTAAAAACAGACCTTATAGTATTGTAAGAAAGTTTTATGGAGGTAATAGTTGAAAATATGTTTTTTAGCATCAGGTAATGGTGGAAATTTAAAGTTTATATATTTAGCTAACAAAATGGGTTTTCTAAAAAATCTTAAATTATATGTGATTGCTGATAGAAATTGTGGTTCTATAGATTTTGCAAATATTCGTAATATAGAAAATAAGATTATTAATTATACTAAAAATAAAAATCAAGAATTATTACTTGAATTAACAAAAATAAATCCAGATGTTATAGTTACTAATTGGCATAAAATTATTGATGCTGAAATTGTAAATAAATATCAAGGAAAAATGATAAATTTACATTATTCATTGTTACCAGCATTTGATGGACTTATCGGAATAGAACCTATTAAACAAGCTTATTTGAAAAATTGCCAATATTTGGGTGCTACTTGTCACTATGTAGATGAAAATGTAGATACAGGTAAAATAATATCACAATATTCACTTAAAAATAGTAATAATTTAGAAACTGACATACAAAAAATATTTGAAGGTGGGTGTTTGATTTTATTAAATAGTATTATGAATATTTTAATAATGAATAATAAAATAGGTAATATCTCAATAAATAATCAAAAAGAAAATTTTAGTCCAAATTTAAAGTTTGATGATTTAATATTTAATAATA
>JAMOSL010000098.1 GCA_027063105.1 Campylobacteraceae bacterium | reverse complement strand
GTGTTTATATTATCAAGTTGTATATATCTATTTAAATAATTATGATTATTTTTTTCCTTTGCAAAGTCTGTTAATTTCATATATGACAACTTTGAACTACCTTGATTATCTTGCTCTGTTACCATAGAAAGAAGATTTTTAATCTGTTTACTTTTATACCAAAAAATATCTTTGCTAAAGATTTCTTTATTTATAACAAATTCAAAGCTTCTTAAATACTCTTCTTGAGCATATTTCAAATCTTTCATATTAGAAATAGATAATTTTATTTTTCCATATCCCAAAGATTTAGCAAGTCCAATATTATGATATGTATTTGGTGTATTATGAAAAATGAGGCTAGATAATAAAGCTCCGATTTCTGCTTTTTTTAGGTTGTGAAATCTGATACTACATTTAAACTCTGTATCTTGTGGCAATGGCTTTAAGGTTGTAATTTGAGTTGATTGAGGTTCATTTTGTAAAATAAAATTTTTATGTACTGGATATCGTTTCCAGCCCGCTAAAATGGAATTATTATCCATTAAAGTTTTATATTCTCCTCCATTTTGAACTAAATAAATTGGATAATATGAAGCTTTTGGTGTTCCTAAAATTACATTTCTACGTTCTTGTTCTTGTGGCTTATTGATAGCTTTTGCATGAGAAAAATATACTCTTCCTTTTAAAGATACTTGTGTATCGTCTATTTTTTTTGTATAACCGAAAATTGTTTCTGCCAAATCTAGCTTATTTGATAAATGATTTTTAAATATAGATTCTAAAATAGATTTATTATATGGTAGTTTATAAAGATAAGATAATCCAAAACTTGAAACTTTATCTGTAATATCTCTTTTAAAAAATACTGGAATTTTTTTACCTTGATATAATTTTTGTTTCCAATAGCTCCAATCTGGTGATTCAGTTGGCTGAGTATTTCTACCATCAAAATAAGCAAATTTAAAATTTTTGAACACTTGCTTATCGATATCATAAATCTTTGAATTTTCCTTTACCTCAAATACAAAATCATATATTTTACCACTAGCTTTTGCATTTTCTGGTTCTTTTCTCGGACTTGGATGTCCTGTTAAGACTAATTTTCCTTGTATATTTCCATTGTTATCAAAACCAACAATTTCTCTACCATTTATATTTTGTTGTCTTTGAAATTTAAATATCTCTTGAAGAATATCTCTATCTGATAGATTATTCAATAAAGTATATTTTTCTTTTGCTTTTTTATATGGACTGTTAGAATTATTAAATGTGCCATTCATAAAATTTTGCTTAAAATCAATACCAAATTTATCATCTATCTCATCATATTTAATCCTATAAGGAGTGCCACAATCTTCTAATTTTAAATTACCACTTTTATCTTGATATAACCAACCACATTGAACATTTTTGATACTGTCCATATATTTTGTGTACTTTAAATCTCTTAAGGAGTATGTCGTATCATCTGCTTTCATCTTTGAAAAACTCATAATCTCCAAAACATTACGAACCATACCTTTTACACTTGTAGCTGGTATATAGTACTCTCCATTATGGTTACAAAACTCTTCAGGATTTTTATGATCTCTTATGAAGATAGGACTTTTAGCAGTTATAGTTACTTCTATCTCTCCACTTTCCCCATCTTCAAATGCTAC
>JAMOSL010000097.1 GCA_027063105.1 Campylobacteraceae bacterium | reverse complement strand
AATTTGGACTCAATCAAAAAACATGGTCTGCTATCTTTGGCTCTTTTAACTAAAAAAAATATTGATGTTCCTTGTTATGGAGCTGATGAATTAAGTCATTATTTGGATAAGAATAAAGGCATAGATAAATATGTTCATCTATCTATTATTCCTAGTCATCCTATGCAATATATTAAGACAAGAGATGGAGATATTCCTAATCCTATTTGGCTAGAGATTGATGTTTCAGTTCTTTTTGAAAAAGAGAGTCTTTGTTGTAATCAAATTGCAAATAAAAATAATGTGTCATGTTATAATATTGATAAAATAGCAGAAGTTATTGATTTAAAAAGGCTATTAAATAGACCTGCACCAACAGACCCTATTAAAAGAGCTCAACTCTTAGTAGCAAATAAAATTGAATATACTAAAATCAAAGGAATTCATAATGGCTAACCGACCAATATTTTTATCAACCAACAACCCAAAACAACTTTTTAAAGAGGAGAATATAGATTTTCAATTCTATAATGGTTTCTCTGTTTCTCAAAAACTAAAATCTGTCAAATCTTTACATAAATCAGCGAATAAATTAGGTTTTAATAATATATTAGAGGTGTCAACTAAATCTAATTTAAAAATAGGTTGGGCTTTGAGTGCTTTTAATCTAATGGTAGAGTTTGAAGATAGACAAATAAGCGTAGAGTGTGCTTTTCAAGGGAGTAAAGTTTTTGAGGGAGATAATCAATACAAAGATATATATCATAAAACAAGCATAGAAGCCAAAAAAGACCCAAGATTAAGAACATCAGGGAATATTATAGGCTTTGAGTTTAATGGAGAATTTTGGGAAAATGAACCTAAAACAGCTTTTTATGATTGGCTTTATATCAATGCTTTATATAGTTCAAACAGTAATATTATTAATGAGTTATCTAACTATAATATTTTTTCAGATATTGAATTTAATCCAAAAAAATCTATAAACTGCCAAGCTCGAACTTGTGCTATTTTAGTTTCGTTAGTTAAACTAGATTTATTTAATGAGGCTCTGTCTTCTAAAGATAGATTTATTGAGATAGTTTATCCCAAGAAATTGATACAAGGTAGATTATTTTAAAAATAACATAATAAAAAGAAAACTATATAGAAATAGAAGTTACGCTTGTTTTAATTCCTTCATATTCAAAATAAATATCTTTATCTTTATAATCAAAGACTTCTTTTGTTTTTATAAATTTAATGCTATTAGGAGCACCATTAATTAATTAAATAAACCAAAGAGATTAAATGGCAAATTATAAAAGATTGGAAATTTTCATCATTCGTTTAATTTAACGCTAATATATCATTTATCCAGCTTAAAATTATCCAGAATGTAGCCATTGAAAGTATAAAATATATTGCTTTAATACTTTTTACTATATTTATAAATCTTTGGCTTCCTACCTCTTTTACTGTGAATATAAATAGTACCCAACCTCCAATACTTCCTGCTAGTGCTAATCCTTGCACACCCATTATTTTCATTAAAATTAGTGATGATACTATATTGACTATTAAAGAATAAGTTGCTATTTTAGCTGCTTGTGCTTGACGATGTGATGCGTATAAAAATAGTGAAAATAGTTTTGCTAATCCGAATGGAACTAAACCTATCATGTACATAGTTAGAACTCCAACTGTCTCAATGCTACTAGCTTCTGTAAAGTTTCCTCTTTCAAAAAGAAGCCATATAATTGGTTCTGCTAAAACTATTCCACCTACCATTGCAAATCCTAAGGCAAATGTTAATATCCAAAAAGCTTTATCTAAATTTTCATAAGCTTCTTTCTCTTTTCCATTTTTTATTGCTTTTGATATAGATGGGAATAAAGCAGTTGCAGTGGCTATGGCAAATAGAGCTAGAGGTAGTTGAAATATACGATTTGCATAGAATAGATAAGATATAGAACCACTTACTAGAAAAGATGCTAATAAAGTATCTATAAAAGCATTTATTTGGGCTGTTGAGTTTCCCCATATCGCAGGTATAAAAAGTGTATTGAATCTTTTCTTCTCATCATCTATATTCTTGACTTTTCTATATTTCCATCCACCAATAAGAAGTTTGTGAAGATTTAATTTGTTAATTGTATAAATATGTGCTAAAATTTGTAAAAGTCCACCAACTAATACTGAAAAACTAACTGCATAAGCTATATTCTCTGGGCTATCTTTCATATAAATCCATAAAGCTGTAATCATAGATAAATTTAGTAAAGCTGTTGATAATGCTGTTGTCGCAAAGTGTTCCTTATATTGTAGAAGTGTGGCTAAGAATGTAATTATAAATACGAGGTCTAAATACCAAAAGTTTATAGCTGTTAAGGGAGAAGCCATTTTGATAGTTTCTTCACTCCACCCAACAGCTAATGCTTTAGTAAGCACTTCAGGAAAGAAACTTACAATTATAGACATAATAATTAAGAATATAATAAATCTCAAAAATATTGATACAGCAAATACACCTTTATGTTTGGAAGCTATAAATGATGGCATAAAAGATTGTGTGAATGCTCCTTCAGCAAAAATACGGCGAAATAGATTTGGAAGCTTAAAAGCTATAAAAAACATATCACTATATATTGATGTACCAAGTGCAGATGCCATTAAAATATCACGGAATAGACCAGTAACACGAGAGAATAAAATCCCAAAGCTATTTGTCATAATTGATTTTAGTTTCATAGAATTACTTTTTAGATATTATAACCAAAAATGGAGTATAGAATGGAATATATAGTGTGGGGTGGAGACCCTAATATTTTTTCAATAGGTGGTGTGACAGTCAGATGGTATGGAGTTATGTTTGCTTTTGCTTTTTGGATAGGAATGCAGATTACTGAAAAGATATTTAAAAAAGAGGGTAAAAAAGTAACTGATGTTGAATATCTCTTTGTTTATGTGATGGTTGGTACTATTATTGGGGCAAGATTAGGACATTGTCTCTTTTATGACCCTGTATATTATTTATCAAATCCTCTCAAAATATTTGCAGTTTGGGAAGGTGGATTAGCTAGTCATGGAGGAGCTATAGGTCTAATTACAGGAGTTTATCTATTCTGTAGAAAATATAAATATGATTTTATATGGCTTGTAGACAAAATGGTTATGCCATCTATTATAGCTGGTGCATTTATTCGTATAGGAAATTTCTTTAACTCTGAAATAGTAGGGATTCCAACAAATCAACCATGGGGAATTATATTTACAAAAATAGATATGTTGCCAAGACATCCAACACAATTATATGAGTCTTTTAGTTACTTTATTTTATTTGGTATAACGGTTTGGATATATCAAAAATATTATGATAAACTTAAAGCAGGATTTCTATTTGGGTTTTATTTAGTATCTATTTTTAGTGTTAGATTTATGCTTGAATTTTTTAAACTAAAACAAGCAAATTATGATAATGATTTTGGTATTAGTACAGGACAATTCTTAAGTATTCCATTTATTATACTTGGAGTCTATATGATGTTTTTTTATAAATATAGAGATGTTTAATAATAGAACTGTAACTTCTATACATCTTTGGAGTATATCAATTATGTCTCTATTTGTTGCCCTTTTTATAGCTTTAGTTATTTATGAAGAGTATAATGATTTCGAGAGAGAGGCAAAAAAAATACGAAAAGATTATTTAATAGAACAGAAGAGTATCATCTTTAATGATATAAATAGAGTTCTAAAGTTTATAGATTACTCCTATAAAAATAATAAATCCAAGATAGATACGATAAAGGCAATAGAGTATCTTTATGGAAAAGATTATATTTTTATATTTGATAATCTAAATGGTATGAATATAAGTGATTCGCTATTTAAAGTTGATATGGAGCTTATCCAAGAGTTAATAAAAGTCTCTAAACATATTGAAGGAGGATATGTAAAATCTCAACAAATATCTTATGCAAAATCTTTTAATCCTTGGAAATGGACAGTTACTAGAGGTGTATATTTAGATAAAGTCGAACAAATTATTTTAGAAGAGAGAAAGAAATTAAAATATAGACTTATTAAATATATGATGGAAATATTATCTTTATCTGTAATAATATTTGGATTTGGAACAATTATACTTAGTATTGTAAATCATATTATCAATAAAGAGATAAATACATTTAGCCTTTTTTTTCAAAAAGCCTCAAAAGGATATACTTTAATCGAAGAGGGTGATATAGGTCTTTTAGAATTCAAGAAAATGGTAAAATATGTTAATAATATGGTTATAGAAATACATAAAAGAAAAAATAGATTAGAAGAATTAAATTTATCACTCGAAAGAATTGTGGAGGCAAAGACAGAAGAGTTACAAAGGCTAGTAAAGGCACAGGATAGTTTTATCAAACATTCTATTCATGAAATAAATACACCTTTAGCAGTTATTATGACCTATATTGATATATATAAAATGAAATATAGTGAAAATAATCCATACATAAGCAAGATAGAGGCAGGGGCGAAGATAATTAGTACTATTTATGATGATTTAGGATATATGGTTAAAAAAGATAGATTAGAATATGAGAAAGAGAAAATAGATTTATCTAAATTCTTATTTGAAAGATTAGATTTCTTTAATGAAATAGCTTCAGGTAATCGTCGTAAGATAATATTAGATGTAGACAATAATATAGAAGTTTTTTTTAATACTTTAGAGTTACAAAGAGTTATAGATAATAATTTATCCAATGCTATTAAGTTTGCAAAAAAAGATACTGATATTTTAGTAACTTTAAAACAAAAAGATTCTATAGTATTACTGTCTTTTGTTACTAATTCAAATAAAATTTTAGATACAAAAGAGATATTTAAAGCTTTCCATAGAGAAAAATCTGAAGAAGTTGGATTTGGATTAGGTTTAGAGATAGTAAAATCTATATGTGATAAAGAGAATATAGAGGTTATTGTTTTATCAGATAAAAAAAGAACTATATTTGAATATAGATTTAGAGGATATATTTTATGAAAATTTTATTATTAGAAGATGAATTAATGCTTCAAAGTGCTATAGTTGAGTATCTCATAGAAACAAGAAATTATGATATTGATGCTTATGAAGATGGAGAGGATGCATATCATGCAATTCAAAAAAATAATTATGATATGTTTATATTTGATATTAATACACCTTCTATAGATGGATTAACGCTTTTAGAGACTATCAAAAAGAAAAAAATATTTGTTCCTACAATATTTATATCAGCTATAACAGAAATAGAACAGATAACTAAAGCATATGAACTTGGTTGTTATGATTATTTAAAGAAACCATTTCATCTTAAAGAGTTAACGCTTCATATTGATAGACTTTTAAAAATGAGTGTGATAGAGTGTAAATATATTGTTAAACTCAGTAAAGCTTATACTTATAATTTGCAAAAAAAGCGTCTCTTATTCGAGAATAAAGAACAAATACTTACAAAAAAACAGTCTCAAATTATACATCTTTTTGCCTCTAATGTAGAGAGAATTGTTGATTTTGATATGCTTAGGCATTATGTTTGGAATGATATATATGTTGATAATGCAACAATTAGAGCAGAAGTTCATAGAGTTAGACAAATACTAAAACAGGAGCTTATTAGTACACTAAAAGGTGTAGGATATAGATTGAGTTTAAAATAAGTGTAACAATTATGCACACTACGATAAATAAATATATACTTTCATCATCAAAATCTTAAATGCTATGTTAATGCTATGTAAAGATTTTAACATTAGAGATTAGATAACTAAAGGGGAGAAAGAATGAGAGTAATTAGTTTAAGTTTGGTTTCTATATTATCTTTATCAACTGCTATTATTGCAGGAGATGATATTAAACCAACTAATACAGAAGTGATAGAAATAGAAGAGCCAAAAGAGAGTTTTGGAACACTATCTGGACAATTTAGAACATTTTATATAGATAGAACATATACAGGTATTTTAGAAAATAACCGTAACTCTTTAAATACTGGTGGACATATTGGGTATGATACAAAATCATTTAATGGTCTCTCTTTAGGATTAAGAGCTTATGGAACCTATGGTTTTGAGATTCATGATGAAGACAAAAGTAGTAAAAAGTATGACCCATCTTTATTTGGTGATGATTTTGATGATTATGCTTTTATTGGTCAGGCTTATCTTAACTACAAAAATGGAAATACTAATATTAAAATAGGTAGACAAAGACTTGATACACCATTAGCAGGAGCTGATGATGCAAGAATGTTACCAAACCTTTTTGAAGCAGTGATTATAAGTAATACTGATTTAGCAGATACAACTTTAATCGCTGGACATGTAACAAAAGAGACTGTTGGTACTTTTGGGAATGTATATGGTGAGGCAGGAGCTTTGTCTCTTCAAAGTGGTTATGGTTTAGGTTATAAACTTGGTACAAGTGGGGAATTTGCTACCATGGGAGAGATAGCTTTAGGAGAAGGAGCTGATACTGATGGTGTATCTGCTTTAGCATTTATATACACAGGTGTTGAAGGTCTTAAACTACAAGCATGGGACTATTATGCTCATGACATATTAAATGCGTTATATCTACAAGCTGATTATAAATATAGTGGAGTAACAGCTTCAGCTCAATATATTAATGAGACAGATACAGGTGATGCATTAGCTGGAGAAGTTGATAGTAATTACTTAGGATTTAAATTAGGTACGACATACCAAAATTTAAGTGGTTATGTAGCGTATTCAATGACAGACAGCAGTGATGCTTCAATGAATGGAGGGATACTTACTCCTTGGGGTGGTATGCCAGCGTTTACTCAAGG